>JAHHUJ010000099.1 GCA_020024075.1 Psychrobacter sp. | reverse complement strand
ATTCAATAGGTACTTTATTTAATAGCCGCTTTATTTAATAAGTCTCGGATTCAATCAGCGCAACTTAAATTTACTTTATAAAGCTAAAGCTTTAATCAATCTATTTATCAAAATAAACTACAACAACTACAAGGATCTCTAATGCAAGAATTAACGCCTCCAGAAAGTGCAAGCACTCCCTCTATTAGCCTAACCCCACCTGAGCCAGTAAAGGAAGTACCGACTAGTGAAGCGGATCAAATGGTAAAGATTGATCCCAATCAAATTCCCGAGCTCGATGCCAAAGTTGATGCCTTTGTAAGCCATGTACTGACAAATCCAGTACAAAGCCCTGAATTCAAAGAAAACGTACAATCAATTCATAACTTAGGTAATAAAGAGATCCGCGAGTCCGCCCAAGTCTCTAATCGTATGCTCGACTTACCTGCGAAAAGCTTGGACAAAAGCTTATTTGACAACTCCCCTATTGCTAAGTCATTGACTGAGCTTCGCGGTATTGTAGAAGATCTAGACCCTAGTAAAAAACAGCTAAGCAGTTCACGAAAACTTTTTGGCTTAATCCCTATGGGCAATAAAGTCCAAGACTACTTCCGTCAGTATGAATCTGCCCAGTCGCATATTAATGCGGTAGTAACTAGTCTTTATAATGGTAAAGATGAGCTGCTCAAAGACAATGCTATGATTGAGCAAGAAAAAGTTAATATGTGGAACTTAATGCAGTCCATTCGTCAGTACATTTATGTGGGCAAAAAAATTGATGAGCAGCTAGAGAAAAAAATCTACGAGATTGAAGCCACTGACCCTGAAAAGGCCCGTATTATTAAAGAAGAAATGCTGTTTTATGTGCGTCAAAAAAACACCGACTTCTTAACGCAATTGGCTGTCAACGTTCAAGGTTATTTAGCATTAGATACGATTCGCAAAAATAACCTAGAGCTAATCAAAGGGGTGGATCGTGCCACTACTACCACAGTTTCTGCCTTACGTACAGCAGTTGTTGTGGCTCAAGCGATGACTAACCAAAAGCTGGTATTAGATCAAATCAGTGCACTGAACAAAACTACCAGCAGCTTAATCGAATCAACTTCCGCCATGATGAAGCGTCAATCTACTGAGATTCATGAGCAGGCCAGCAACAGCACCATTGAGCTTGATAAGCTACAAAGTGCGTTTAACAATATCTATGAAACTATGGACATGATCAGCGACTACAAAGTAAAAGCGCTGGATAATATGAAAACCACGGTGGATTCATTGACTCACGAGGTAGATAAAGCACAAAAATATCTGGATAAAGCGAATCAGACCACAGTGCTTGAGGTTACCAAAGAGATTGATACCAAAAAAATCACCAATCAAGCCAACAGCTCTAACTCAGTAGATATTGATATTTAATAGACAGAATTTAGTAAACAGTTTGATGATTTAATCAGACTGCTTTGCTCAGTAGGCTATTAGGTGAAACCCGTTCTTAAACCATAAAAAGACCCCGCTAAGTTAATAGCGGGGTCTTTATTGTCTATCTAGAATAACTAGCTATTAATTATACACTTAGCTGTTAATTAGATTTTACCTACTAGGTCTAGGCTTGGTTTAAGTGTTTCTTGACCTTGTTCCCAAGCAGCTGGACATACTTCGCCGTCGTTTTCACGAACGTACTGAGCCGCTTTTACTTTACGAACTAAATCTTTTGCACTACGGCCGATACCGCCAGCGTGGATTTCAGCAACTTGGATTTTGCCATCTGGATCTACTACGAACGTACCACGCTCAGCTAGACCGTCTTCTTCAATCATTACGTTGAAGCCACGAGTAATACGACCAGTTGGGTCACCGATCATTGGGAAAGTTACTTTACCAATGGCTTCTGAAGAATCGTGCCATGCTTTGTGTGTGAAGTGAGTGTCAGTTGATACTGAGTATACTTCTACACCTAGGCCTTTAAGCTCTTCATAATGAGCTGCCATGTCTTCTAGTTCAGTGGGACAAACGAAAGTAAAGTCTGCTGGGTAGAACATGAAGATAGCCCATTTACCTTTTACGTCTTCTGAAGTGATGGTTTTGAATTCGCCGTTTACAAACGCTTCAGCTTTGAACTCAGGGATTTCTTGATTAATAATTGACGCCATTTTTTGGCTCCTTTTTTTGGTGGGTTTAAGAGAATAATTATTGTTAAATTATTAAACAGTTATTTTAAAATCTATATAAACTTTAGCTCTTAACGAAGCTTAAGCTATCATACTGCGGTTACATTACCATGACGTTGGTAATTATGGTAGGTAGTGGTAATTTTATGTAGCTCATAGTTGAAATACTCAAGGAAAGAACCATATTCATATACTGGCTAACCCCCTACCTGTAACACTTTTCGTCTGGCTCCTTGTTAACTACAAGAGTCATTATAGCAAACACTTACAATTAATCTAATTTAAAGATTATAACCTTATGTTTTGTTTAATAAAACATAGACCAAGTTCTTTACGACCTGTTATTATTATAGATAGAACTAGATTAGCTAAAAATCAGGGTAGAAAATATCATTACGTATCCGTTAGATGCTAGCCAGATAAATACTTTTACTAAAAATTAAGCCGCCAATTTATTTATAGTTATATAAAACAAAAGAGATTTCTCATGATTACTTTAAGACAATTAGAATTTGCTTTGGCCGTTGCCAAACACCGCCATTTCAAAAGAGCGGCCGAAGAGTGTAATATCTCACAATCAGCTTTAAGCTTAGGTATTGCTGAGCTAGAGAAACAACTTGATACTCAGATTTTTGAGCGAAATAACAAGCAGGTGCTAATAACGCCCATTGGAGAAGAAATTTTAGTTCGTGCTCAGCGTGTTTTCTCCGAGATCAATGACTTAACCACCCGAGCCCAAAGCCATCAGACCCCACTTGCCTATCCGATGACTGTGGGAATGATTCCAACCATTGCCCCTTATTTATTGCCCAAAGTATTACCTGAGTTAAAAACTCAGTACCCAAATTTTCGGATGACGGTCGTGGAGCAGCAGACCGAACGACTGCTTGAGCAAGTGCGTTACGGCCATATTGATACGGCCATTATTGCGCTACCTTATGCAGTAGATGGACTACATACTTTTGAATTTTGGCAAGAAGACTTCTACGCTATTTTTCCAAAAGATAATCCTTTGGCCAAACTTGAAACCATATCATCAGATCAGCTTAGTAAGGCCAACCTTATGCTACTAGGTGAAGGCCATTGTTTAACGGATCATGCCTTAACGGTTTGCTCCTTTGACCGTGATGAATTCAAGTCTAACTTCTCAGAGGCTAGCCTCAACACTTTAATCCAAATGGCTTTGGCAGGTATGGGAACCACATTAATCCCTGAAATGGCCTTGAATCAAGTACACCGCCAAAACAATGACGTGGCCACCATTCCACTGACAGAACAGGGGCCACACCGCCATATTGCTTTTGTTACTCGCCTAAATTATGCACGCGTCGATGATGTTAATTTATTGGGCAATATTTTCAAAGCTGCTTTTGAGGCAGATAAGCGGAACGCTCAATCACAAGCATAAATCACAAGCATAAATAAAGTTACTTGTTACTGCTTAATTACGATTTCTTGCTTCTTAATGGCTATTTGCTAAAGCATAAAAACAGCCCTTCTAATATCCTTAGAAGGGCTTTTAGCTATAGCTTTGAATACATAACTATAGCTCTGATTATATAACCATAGCCTTGATTATATAATTACAATTTTGATTATAGTTATACTTAATCCACCTCACCTGACTTGCCCGCTAGCCTATCATGCCAGCGTTTGTAATCTGGCATTGCACGTTTTACTTCCTGCCAAAAGTCTGCGCTGTGATTGGCATGGTGTAAATGACACAGCTCATGTACTATCACATACTCGGTACACTCAATGGGATAAGCTGGCAAATAAACCGAAAGCCAGACTCGCTTAGCCCGAGTATTGCAGCTGCCCCATCGGGTGGTCATCTTTTTTATACGGGTCTCGTGGGCCTCTTTACCAACGACCGGCTGCCATTTGGCAAATAAATCAGGCATGACTTTGTGCAGCTCATGCCGATACCAGCGAATTCGCTCTGCTTCGCCCATGACTAAACCTTGCGACTCGCCCCAAAGTTTAACGGGTAACAAAGCATTATCTGGTAGTGAGCCTTGAGTATGCCCACCCATCTGTTGTTTTCGCTGTTGCTGCTTTAATAGCTGCTCATGCTGATTAATGGCCCAATCCAAGCGTTTGCTCAATGCAGTTATTAAGTCAGCATCACTGGCATAATAGGGAGCAGAGACCGAAAGCTGATAAGGCTTAAGACGAAAGTTAATATTCTTAACTCGCTTACGCGTTATCTTGAGCTCTATCTGCGCCTCATTGAGTAGGGACTCAATCACAGAGTATAAGCTCGCTGTCGGCTGGGTTGGTACTCTCTTAGGGGACATAGCTTTGTTAACTATCCTGTTTTAGCATGAAGTATTCATTATTCAGCATTCAACATTGTTCAGCTCAGACTTATTCAGCATTATTACGCACTGTTACGCACTGTTACGCAGATAAACCTTAGCCTAAACCTCTCATAAAGTATTACTGGGCTTTTACAACATTCAGATGATTGTCAAAAGCATAAGGCTGCTGCACCTTATCTACCTTAACAGAATATGAAGCATGAGAGCCACTAACCCTAAGTGTGGTTAGATTGCCCTGCCCGTCACTGACTAAAAAGACGGGCTGTGTGATTGACTCCTTGTTCACTAAGTCTAAATTTAAACCTGAATTAGGATAAGTAGCTACCCCTGCACAATCTGCCAGCTCAACTACTTCAACTAGCTCCCTTGTATTTAGGTCAAATACAGCAGCACAGCCCCCAATAGGACTGGTAACACAAACTAAGTTATGAGTACCATCCAAACCAACGCTAGCAATATAATGATGGAATAAGTGCCAATTATGGCCCTGAGAATTTTCCATTTTTAAGGCTGTAAAGGCTTCTTCTCCCAAACGATGGGTTAGCACCAGTGGCACACTCAAATGACGCTCACCTTGAAACTGAATACCAATAACCACTGTGCCATTTTCATGCATCGCTAAATGGCGCACACTCATCTGATTGTGCTCAGGAAATACCTGCTGAATTAATCTGCCGTTACGGCGATCTAAGTAAACCAAAGAAGGTTGCATGGTGTCGATATTCAGCTCTTCACGGGAAGCTCTTTCGGTCTTGATGCCGCCATTAGCAATAACTAAGGTCTCGCCATTGGGATGCATAACGATTTCGTGAGGGCCAATACCTTGAGTGGAGAATTCTGCTATTTTTTTATAGCCTGAAGCCACTTCATAGATGCCAATCAGCCCACCAAAATCCAAGGTATTGTTTTCGGTCACATACAGCAAGTCACCCTCAAGACTATAACAAGCATGACCATAAAAATGACGGTTAGATTCTGCCTTTATGCTATGTAATAAGTCACCACTGTGAGCGTCTAAAATCCAAAAATGCTCACTAGGACGTCGCCCCATGACAGCCACATGTGTATCTGTATTCAGACCACTATCTTCACGATGAGTGAGGCTTTGCGGCTGAATCAAAATATCGTGTACCCGCTCCGGCATCGGTGTCTGCCAGCAAATTTGACGCTCACTATCAATACCGACGACAGCAAACTCATTGGCCTTTACGTCGGCTACCCCGCTAACCCAGTTTACGGTCGTTATTAGAGTCTGGGTCTTGGTATCATCTACAGCTGTTGTCTGCTGCTTAACAAGCGTGCCTAACTGCGACCAAAGCTTTAACCACTGTTTGTTATCAGCACCAATCTTAGTAATGACTTGACCAAACCCATACCCATAATCGCTCAGGCGGGCATTGGCATCATACTGCTTACGTCCTAAATGATGTGCTCCCACCAAGGCAGCTGTACCTAAAGCAGTTAACCCTAAAGTTTTGGCCGTATCAGATATGCCCGACTTTAATGATCTCGTTGATGTCGTCTCAGACAAGCCAGCTATTGGCTTATGATTGGAGCCAAGCATTTAGTCGCCATCCGTACTATTAAAGCCCACCTGTACCCCAAGCGTCGGCATTAACTGGCGTTTGATTATTTGCGTCAGCTGGGTCAGATTTTCATAAAGTGCCTGTTGCTTCTCTGGTGTGGCTTGAGCCAAATCCTGAGGCAGTTGTGCTAGTAACGTTGAAGTCTTAGCCAGCTGAGTTGACATCTCATCTGCCACAGTGTCATTACCACTTTCAGACAGAATGGCTACCAGAGCTGGATCGGTCAATGCTTGATTTAAGGCAGCGACTTTAGCAGTAATGATGTCACGGCTATATCCAGCAGTAGCGGCTGGCAAGTGCCCTTTTTTGTTCCCCGTAATGCCTAATGGTTGGTCCAAAGAAGTGCTCTTAGTCGTCTCCACTAGCGACAATACCGAATTCATCCAGCGATTAAGCCCAACTTTATTTTCCTCCCCTCCAATGCCTAATAGCTTCTCAGGAGAGGCCTCCCAAGCTTGCTCAACCTGAGTCAATCGTTCACTCAGAGCCTGACTGGCGCTTATGACATATTGGCACTGCTCAGTGGTTAAGCTGTCATTGCTAAAAAGCACCTCTTCTAAGCCTGGTATGCCTTGAACAATAGCACTTTCAGAGGACAACTGCTCAGCAGTAAGCTTCGGATTGGCCTCGATTAAATCGATAACACCTTGATGTACCAAGCCGCGCTCATCAGGGTAGTAATTGATGTACAAGTTGCTCATGCTACTCATGGCTGGGCCAAAGCCAACCACTTCTGCTTGCGCCCATGCTTTTGCCAGCTCAAGCCACTGCGTACGCAGTGCCTCTAGCTCATCCTCACTGACAGGACTTCCGGTCTGACAGCTCTGAGTGGCGAGCGCGCTTAAACTAGAGCTTTGCTTAACGGTATTTTGATATGCCGTTAATATTTGATTATTAGCCACTTGTTTTAAGTAGCTTTCTGCCACTTCTGGAGCAATATCAATGGCTTTTATAGCCTGACTGTCCTTATTATCATTATCCGATTGAGCTGGAGGTGCTTTTGATTCGACCTCTTGCTTTTCAGCGGTGTCTTTATTGTTGTCATTGGGCTTAGTGCAGCTAATTAAAACGCTAGCACTCAAAGCAGACAAAATCATAGCAGCAAGTTGGTGTTTTTTCATAAGAGTCTCTTTGTGGTGAATAGCTAATCTAGTTTTAGAGCTTTATTTGCCTAGATATAAATTAGATTCGCTAGATTAAGTTACAACGAGTTTAAGAAGGCTTGTAACTCTTCACGACCTTTTTTATCCAATTTTAATACTTTTTGTTTTTGCGACTGAGCTTCCCCTCCATGCC
>JAHHUJ010000098.1 GCA_020024075.1 Psychrobacter sp. | reverse complement strand
GTAGAATACTTTAGAATTCCACGGGATGTTTTGACTATTTGCTTAGGTAAATCAACTTACGCTCGCTGTGGTATAATTGTCAACGTTACCCCGCTTGAGCCTGAGTGGGAAGGTCACGTTACTTTAGAGTTTAGTAATACCACTACTTTACCAGCCCGTATTTATGCCGGTGAAGGGGTGGCTCAAATGCTGTTCTTCCAAAGTGATGCGGACGATGTTTGTGAAACCAGTTATAAAGACCGTGGGGGTAAATACCAAGGTCAAAGAGGGGTCACGCTACCCCGTACTTAGGCATTAACTTTGTTTAAGTCTTAAATAAGTCAGTGTTACAAATTAAGTGTTTCTGAAATAAGTTATTGAATATTTTACAATTTAATATAAGGTGTTGTCTTAAAAAATCATAAATGTCAATGAATCTAAACGTCAGGGCGGTTTCGAATTATGACCCTAGAATGCATTATTAAATTGGCATTTAATACACAAAAAAAGTATAGTAGCACCTTAATTTTGCCAGCCGATGTATCCTACAAATAACTGCTCTTGTCCTATGAGTAAACTAAGAGCATCAGACGATACGTGCCAGTAAGGAGATATACAGATGAGTTCCGCCTTTAATTGGTCAGCATTAGCCTTCATTTTGGCAGCTATTGGTTTGGTTGTATTCATGCTGGTAGTACCCCGTTTATTAGGCGGACGCTCGCAAGGTACAGAAAAAGAAGAAGTCTTTGAATCGGGCGTTGTCGGAGCTGGCAATGCCCGAATTCGTATGTCTGCAAAATTCTATCTTGTCGCCATCTTCTTTGTTATCTTCGATTTAGAAGCTTTATATCTTTATGCTTACTCCGTATCAGTTAGAGAGGTAGGCTGGATTGGCTTTGCCACAGCTGCAGTATTTATTGGTATTTTGTTTGTGGGTCTGGTTTATGAGCTCAAATTAGGAGCAATGAACTGGGCGCCAGCAGATAAGCGTCGTAAAAAAGAGCGTTTAACCCAAGCACCTGCAGGTTTCGATCTGGCTAGTATTACTCAGTTTAATGGCATTGATGAGCTACATACCGACCCAACAGGTAAAGTACCGGCTCAATCTTCTGGTCAAGTTAACGTCTCTAATGATATTGAAGCCAATAAACGCCACTTAGCAAATATTGACCACATCAACGTAACTGGTACTATTACCACTGTTGATTTTAATAACGTTTCTACTCCTTCATCTTCTAATAAATCGTCTTCTTAAGGGTTATATCATGAAATATACGCTAACCCGTGCAAATCCCGACGCCGATACTTATCCAGCGCAGACACGCCAAACCGTTACTGATCCTATCGAGGAAGAAGTAAACCGTAACGTGTTTATGGGTAAGCTTGAGGATATGGTGCATGCCTCAGCCAACTGGGGACGCAAACATTCACTTTGGCCATTTAACTTTGGTACGTCATGCTGCTATGTTGAATATGCAACAACTTTAACCGCGGTACATGACTTGTCACGCTTCGGGGCAGAGGTTATTCGTGCCTCTCCTCGTCAGGCTGACGTGATGATTGTGGCTGGGACTTGCTTCATGAAGATGGCCCCAGTTATTCAGCGTCTATACGAACAGATGCTTGAGCCTAAATGGGTGATCTCGATGGGGTCGTGTGCCAACTCTGGCGGTATGTACGATATTTATTCAGTGGTACAAGGCGTGGATAAGATTATTCCAGTGGATGTCTATGTACCAGGGTGTCCACCACGTCCAGAAGCTTTGATTCAAGGTTTGATGCTGTTACAAGAGTCAATTACCAAAGAGCGCCGTCCATTAGGGGCTTATGTAAATGAAAAAGGCATCTATCAACCTCAAATGCTACCTGAGCGTGATCGCAAACAAGCTGATCGTATTGCAGTAAAAAACTTACGCAGCCCAGACAGTATTTAAGCTTAAGTTTAAGCAGATTTTTGTTAATAATTAGCTTTATTGGTAATTTATTGATAGCCAGTGAAGTTAGGCAGTCAAAGAGGGTTTTGTGCTCGAGGTACAGAGCCCGTTATAAAAATATTCACCCTTCCGTATTCGCAATAATTGCAATGACTCTGAGGTAAGCGGTAACCATGGTAACGGATAATAGCAACGCGACTAATAATAGCGCCAATCCAAATACGACACAGCATCCTGTGCTGCGTGAGCTTGGACACAAATTTGCGGGTAAATTTACAGAGCAATTTACTTTTGATGGCATTCCTACCATTTGGGTTGCGCGAAGTGATTTACTTGAAATCCTAATGTTCTTACGCACCCTGCCTAAGCCTTATGTGATGTTACTAGACTTATCTGCAATGGATGAGCGTTTGCGTAAGCATCGTGATGGGTTGCCTGCCAGTGACTTTACGGTCTTTTATCACTTAATGTCACTTGAGCGCAACAGTGATATTCGAGTCAAAGTAGCGCTGTCAGAAGACGATCTGAATATTCCAACGGCTACCAAAATCTGGCCAAATGCCAACTGGTATGAGCGTGAAGTGTGGGATATGTTCGGTATTGTCTTTGAAGGGCATCCGCACTTAACCCGTATTTTATTACCTAAGTATTGGGAAGGTCACCCACTGCGTAAAGAGTATCACGCCCGTGCCACAGAATTTACCCCTTACTTCCTAAACGCAGCTAAGCAGCAGTTTGAGCAAGAGAACTTACGTTTTGTCCCCGAAGAGTGGGGCATGAAGCGTAGTGGTCGTGATGAAGACTTTATGTTCCTAAACTTAGGGCCAAACCACCCCTCAGCTCACGGTGCATTCCGTTTAGTGCTTCAGCTTGATGGGGAAGAAATCATCGACTGTATCCCAGATATTGGCTACCACCACCGCGGTGCGGAGAAGATGGCCGAGCGTCAAACTTGGCATTCATATATTCCTTACACCGACCGTATCGACTATCTTGGCGGCGTAATGAATGAGCTGCCTTATGTGATGGCGGTAGAGCAGTTGGCAGGGATTACGGTGCCAGAGCGCGCGCAAACCATCCGTGTCATGATGAGTGAGTTTTTCCGTATTACCAACAACTTATTGTATGTGGGTACTTTCATTCAGGATGCGGGTGGTATGACACCAGTATTCTATATGTTTACTGACCGCCAAAAAGCTTACGATGTCATTGAGGCGGTGACCGGCTATCGTATGCACCCAGCTTGGTTCCGTATTGGTGGTACAGCTGCTGACTTACCTCGTGGTTGGCAGCGTTTGGTACGTGAATTCTTAGATTGGATGCCAAAGCGCTTAGACGAATATGTTAAAGCGGCTATGGAAAACTCAGTATTAAAAGGCCGTACCCAAAACGTGGCTCAGTATAATGCCAAACAAGCTTTAGCTTGGGGCGTAACTGGGGCAGGTCTACGTGCCACAGGTGTTGATTTTGACTTACGTAAAGCGCGTCCTTACATGGGTTATGAGAACTTCGACTTTGAAGTGCCAGTAGGTTATAACGGCGACGCTTACGACCGCTGTATGGTGAAGATTGAAGAGATTCGTCAGTCACTACGCATTATTAGACAGTGTATGGATAATATGCCATCAGGTCCTTACAAGGCGGATCACCCGCTGGCTGTACCACCGCCAAAAGACCGTACATTGAATGATATTGAAACCTTAATTAACCACTTCATCTCGGTATCATGGGGTCCAGTGATGCCAGCAGGTGAGGCTTCTATGATGGTGGAAGCGACCAAGGGTATTAATAGTTACTACATTACCTCTGACCGTGCCACGATGAGTTATCGTACCCGTATTCGCACCCCAACTTTTGCTCATTTACAACAAATGCCATCTGTCATTAATGGCAGCTTGGTTTCGGACCTTATTATGTATTTGGCATCCATTGATATTGTGATGGCGGATACGGACAGATAACAGTACAGACAGATAAAAGATAGCGGATAGTTTTCAATTTTCTAATATATCAAGCCAGCAGGTCATACAGCAGACTTGGCTAGCAGTTAAAGAGAAAATAATACAATGATTAAGATTGTGACCGATAAAGCCCCAATTGTAGATGTTGCCAGCATCTTGACTGCTCAAGAGATTGAGGGGATACATGAGTATATTCATCATTACCCTCAAGCCAGAGCAGCATCATTAGATGCACTAAAGCTGGTGCAGAAGCGCAATGGTTGGGTAGATGATGCGCAAGTAAATGCTATTGCTAATTTGCTTGATGTACCAGTAACTGATATTGAAGGAGTGGCCACCTTCTTCAACCGTATTTATCGCTCACCAGTAGGACGCCATGTTATCTTGGTTTGTGATTCTATTGCCTGTTATTTGACCGGTTATGAAGCGCTGGCTGCTGAATTAAAGTCGCAGCTGGGTATTGAATTTGGTCAGACTACAGCAGATGGCCGCTTTACATTACTGCCTATCTGCTGCTTGGGTAACTGCGATAAGGGCCCTTCTGTGTTAATTGATGAAGATACTTTTGGTCCGGTTACGCCTGATCAGGTTGCCGAGTTGTTGGAGTATTATCCATGAGTCAGAATGAACAAGTATCCCCTGTCAAAACCGCCGAAACGCCAAGACTGAGCATTTCTGAGCAGTTTGCCCGTCGTAAGCAAGGTCAAGCGCCGAGCCAATTAAATAATCAGCGTGTGCCAATTTATGGTGACAAAGCTACTGCGACCATTGAGACTAAACCGTTAACTTGGCGTTTGGCACACCATGATGCGATCTTAGATTTGGCCACTTATCAATCTTTACGTGGCTTTGAAGGTCTAAAGACTGCTTTGAATAAAGCGCCAAAAGAAGTGGGCGACATGATTAAAGCGGCCAACGTTCGTGGTCGTGGTGGTGCAGGCTTTAATGCTGGTCTAAAGTGGTCATTCATGACCCCTCCAGATGGAGGACCTCGTTATCTAATCTGTAACGCCGATGAAATGGAGCCGGGTACTTTTAAAGACCGCTTGCTGATGGAGCGTCTGCCATTTCAGCTAATCGAGGGTATGCTGATTACCGCTCATGCTATTGGCGCAACCGATGGTTATATCTTTATCCGTGGCGAGTATATTGTCGCCGCAGAGCGTTTGATGGCGGCTATCGATGAATGCTTGGCCAACAACTTATTGGGCGACAACATCTTAGGCTCAGAGTTTAGCTTTAATTTACACGTGCATACTGGAGCGGGTCGTTATATCTGTGGTGAAGAAACTGCATTGATTAACTGTCTGGAAGGCCGCCGTGCAAACCCTCGTACTAAGCCGCCTTTCCCACAAGTTTCAGGGGCTTGGGGTCGTCCTACCGTTGTGAATAACGTAGAAACTCTAAGTAATATGCCAGCCATTTTGATCAATGGGGTTGAGTGGTATCAATCACTGCCAAATGAGAAAGGCAACAGCACCACGCCAGGAACTAAAATCTTTGGCTGCTCTGGTCTGGTCAATGACCCAGGTCTTTGGGAGTTGCCATTTGGCTATACCGCCCGTGAAATTATCGAAGACTTCGCTGGCGGTATGAAGCAAGGCAAACGCCTAAAAGCTTGGTTACCAGGTGGGGCTTCAACTGATTTTTTAACCCCTGAACATTTAGACGTAGCAATGGACTTTGACAGTATCCAAAAAGCGGGTAGCCGTATGGGTACGGGTCTGATTATGGTAGTCGATGAATCACAAGATATGGTGCCATTACTAAAAAACCTGGAGATATTCTTCCAACGTGAGTCTTGTGGGTGGTGTACCCCTTGCCGTGACGGGTTGCCTTGGGGCGTGAAGCTATTGACCGCCATTGATGATGGTGAGGGTCAAGTAGGTGACGTTGAAAAACTAGAGGGCTTAACCCGCGATCTATGGTTAGGTAAGACTTTTTGTGCGCACGCACCAGGGGCTATGGAGCCATTAATGAGTGCGCTTAAGTATTTCCGTCATGAATTTGACAGCAAAATCGTGGTACCAGCGGTCGAGGTAGATGCTGAGACCTCGCAGTGGGCTGAGTCGGAAATCAAAAAAGTAATGTCATCTATGGGAAGCGGCAGTCCTGCGGCATCGTCTAATTTAGGCGCAGATACCGGTAGTAACGTTAATTCGGATACAACAGCAGGCGCAGAAGCCGGGAATAAGACCCCAACTTCTAACCCTAGTGATGTGAAGTAGAGGAGTAGAAACAGGCATGGCGGTCATACATATTGACGGTAAGCAGGTCGAGGTAAACGGGGCAGACAACCTATTAGAGGCGTGTTTGTCATTGGGTATCGATGTGCCTTATTTCTGCTATCACCCTGCACTTGGTTCAGTCGGCTCATGCCGTCAGTGCGCGGTAAAGCAGTTTAACAACGCAGAAGATGCAGCAGCAGGTAAAGGTCGATTGGTCATGTCATGTATGGTAGCTCCTACCGATGACATGTACATTTCAGTAGATGATGCTGAGGCCAAAGCATTTCGAAAATCTATTGTTGAATTCTTAATGACCAACCACCCTCACGATTGTCCAACTTGTGAAGAGGGTGGTCATTGTCACCTGCAAGACATGACTTATATGTCAGGTCATAACAGACGTCGTTATCGCTTCACTAAGCGTACTCACCAAAACCAAGAATTAGGTCCATTTATCGCGCATGAGATGAACCGCTGTATTGCGTGTTATCGTTGTGTTCGCTATTACAAAGACTACGCTGGCGGTGAAGATTTAGGGGTTTATGCCTCAAATAACCGAGTTTATTTTGGTCGTGACAAAGACGGTCAATTTGAAAGCGAATTTTCTGGCAACTTAACCGAAGTATGTCCAACTGGGGTATTCACCGACAAGACACATTCAGACCGTTATAACCGTAAATGGGATATGCAATATGCGCCAAGCATCTGTCATGGCTGTTCAGCGGGCTGTAATATTTCAGCCGGTGAACGCTATGGCGAGCTTCGTCGTATTGAAAACCGTTATAATGGCGAAGTAAACCGTTACTTCCTATGTGACTTAGGCCGTTTTAGTTACGGTTATGTCAATCGTGAGGACCGTCCGGTTCAGGCCATTGAACGTATTAATGACAAACACGTCAAAATTAATGTTGACTATGCGTTAGATGAGACTGTTAAGCGTTTAACAGGTAAGAAGGTCATCGGTATTGGGTCACCAAGAGCCAGCTTAGAGACCAACTTTGCACTAAAAAAATTAGTTGGATTTGACAACTTCTCAACAGGCCTAAATAGCCATCAACAAAGTTTGGTTGAGAAATGCATTGAGGTGTTAACCACTCAAGGCATTTATAACCCAACTATGGCTGAAATTGAGGACTATGACGCGGTATTTATTTTGGGTGAAGATGTTACCCAAACCAGTCCGCGTATTGCTTTGGCCATTCGCCAAGCGGCCAAAAACCAAAAAATCAAAATGGCTGAAGCTCTGAGAACACAATCTTGGTTAGCAGAGCCGGTGCAGCGTATTGGTCAAAAAGAG
>JAHHUJ010000097.1 GCA_020024075.1 Psychrobacter sp. | reverse complement strand
GTTCTGTCATATTCTGTCATAAATTGATACATGCTCACCAAACATAGCTGCTATCGCTGCTTGAGCAAATACGTTACAATTATGAGTTATTAGACAAAAATGGATACTACGGCTGCTTCTGTGAATAAAACTGCGCTGAACCCAAGTAAATTCCTATCTGCCAAAATGTGGATTACTCTTACGGTAGTTTTATTTGTTGCTATTTTTTTTGTAGTATCAAATAGAATTTATAACTCGCAACCTGCAAAAGTGGTTGTGAATACCAAGAATCTTGATTCCGCTCAGTATGAAACCTTAAATAAGGTTATGGCAAAAAAAGAGGCTGGCAGCTTCTTTACAGCGGTGTTGCCTGAGCTTAAAGACAGTGCGATGCAGCAGGACTGGATCAGTCAAGTAGATATCGAGCGTAAGTGGGGAGAAGGTATCGTCATCACAGCCTTGCCACGAGAAGCAATAGCGCGGTTTGGCAGTGAGCATTTAATAGATTCACAAGGTAAGGTATATAAACCTGTCAGTGAGTCTGAACTGCTACAACCGGGACTGATTATGTTGCAAGGAGATGCTGATCAGTCAACTTTGATTATGCAGCAAATGCAACAGGTCAACCAGTGGTTTGCTCCGTTAGATATGCAAGTGGAAGATTTGGTATTAACGCCTCGCATGACTTGGGCCATTAAGTTCAATAATGGAATGCGTATTATTGTAGATAATGAGCATACTTCCCAAAAACTTATGAACTTAAGCCAATTATTACAAAACCAGTTAGCAGATAAAAAAGAGAATATCGCTGCTGCAGACTTACGTTATAAAAATGGCTTTGTTATTGATTGGAAAGCGCAGATAGCGCAGACAACAACGCAAATAGCAGCGCAAACATCAGCGCAGGAAGCAAATGCTGAAGAAAGTGAGAGACCACTTTAATGTGAAGCCGCCTCAAAGATGATTTGAAGCGGTTTTATTTAGTAATTTGAACTTGAAAAATATTGGCTAAAATAGACTAAAAACAGTGAGGCTCCTTGTTGATCTAACCTGATATTGTTTACCTAACCTGATATTTAGCTAATATATTGGATAGGCTCATAGTAATATTTAGACAGAAATTCCAATTTAACCTTACTGTTTTATTTAGGGTCATTATTATAGTTTTATATTAATTATCCCGCACAGTACACACATATATGTTTTAAACTTTATGAGTAAATCTGAAAATCTTCTCGCCGTCATTCATCTAAGTGCCACTGCAGTTTATGTTGTGGTTGGCAATGTTGTCTCTGCAACAGACATACGTATTAAGGGCGTTGGTGAGATACCTACTGAGGATTTTCAGCAAGGTCAAATTAAACATTTTGATCGTCTAAAAAGCTCTATTCGTCAAGCCATCATCCAAGCTGAAGAAATGGCAAATTGTCGTATTCACAGTGTGTGGCTAACCTTATCAACGCCTGAGCTACTAAGCCATAATGGCTTTGGGGCAGTGGATATAGAGCAGGGTGTGGTTGAAACTCAGCATATCGTCAAGGCTTTGAGTTTGGCCAAGTCTAGCGTTTTACCTAATACTCATTATCTGATGCATCACTGCCAGCAAGGTATCTTTTTAGACAATCAAGAGCAGATGGTAGATGATGCCATTGGCATGTATGCCAATAAAGTTACTGTCATGTATCACTTAATGATGATGCCAGTGGCCAGTCGACAGAATATTCAAAAGTTGATTCAGGCCTGTGATATAGGTATTGACCATATGTTGTTCGATGCCGTATCGAGTGCTGAATATTGCTTAATGCCTGAAGAGCGTGAGCAAGGGGTTTGTTTAATTGATATTGGAGCGAGTACCACAAGTATTTGCGTATATCGTGAAAACAAGCTTATTTTTACTCACTGTATTGCTGAGGGTGGCAATAAGGTAACTATGGATATATCTGCTGAGTTGAACCTCACTATGATGGAAGCTGAAAAGCTAAAAATTCAGAGAGGGACAGTCGATACTCGTGATGTAGATCCTACTAGATTTGAGACTTTTGCAAGAGTAGGTATGGCTGATGAAGCAACCATCAGTATGTTACAGTTGGCTCAAATTATTGAAGCTCGCTATATCGAAATTTATCGGATTATTTTCCAAAAATTAGCTGATGAAGGCTTGATGGACTATCTGCAACGTGGTGTCATTCTAACGGGTGGTGGTAGTCAGATTCGTGGAATGGTACGTTTTTCAAAGCGTTTGCTAGAGATGCCCGTGGTAATGAGTAATACCCATGACGCTATTACAGCTTATACGCATTTTGGTGATGATGACAAGGTTAAAGAGCTGAATTTGCGGGTGGGTCAGCGCGCCTTGCAAACCGCTTATGGTGCCTTGTTATACAGTCAAAGTGAACAGTTTAAGCACAGTGAAAAAAGTTCACCAGAAGCATTAGAGGTGAATAGACCTAATAGATTGAGCACCATCAAACACAATTTGAGTAATTTTTTCAAAAGCATAATATAATTTTCTATATATTAAATTTCATATTTCACAGTCATTATTAGTTAGCACTTATGAATAAGTAAACTGACTACATAGATGGCTTCAAGGAGTGATAATGTCTAAGTATACAATGGCTAGTAATGGCCACGATTTAAACAATGGTCAGGCTCGTTTTACAGTTTTCGGTGTCGGCGGCGGCGGTGGTAACGCAGTTGAGCATATGGTTCAACAAGGCGTTAAAGGGGTAACCTTTGTTTGTGCAAATACCGATAAACAAGCTTTAGACAGATTAACTGCTGAACATAAGCTGCAACTTGGTGCACAAACTAACCGTGGTCTAGGTGCTGGAGCAAACCCTGAAGTGGGTCGTGAAGCTGCCGAACAAGATGAAGATGCCATCCGTGGATTACTTGAAAACTCAGACATGGTGTTTATCACTGCTGGTATGGGTGGTGGTACTGGTACAGGTGCTGCACCTGTAGTTGCTCGTATAGCCAAAGAAATGGAAATTTTGACTGTGGGCGTAGTTACTACTCCTTTTAAATTTGAAGGTGGTAAGCGTATTAAGGCAGCCAAAGCGGGTATTGATGCGCTGTCTAACTTTGTAGACTCTATTATTACTATTCCTAACGACAAGCTGCTTAAAGTTTATGGCAATATCTCTATGCAAGATGCCTTCAAAAAAGCGGATGACGTCTTGATGCATGCGGTACAAGGTATCGCTCAAACCATTTCTAGCGAAGGTGTGATTAATATTGACTTTAATGATATTCGTACTGCAATGACGGCCAAAGGTCATGCCATGATGGGTATCGGCCGTGCCAGTGGTGAAGACCGTGCGCGTCAAGCCACTGAAAAAGCCATTCGTTCACCGCTATTAGACAACTTGTTATTAGAAAATGCCAAAGGTCTAATCGTAAACGTTGTATCTTCTGAATCAGTAACGTTAGATGAGCTAAACGAGATTACTGAAGTAGTAAATGACATTACAGATATTGAAGAAGCCAATATTTTCATTGGTACTGTAATTGACGAAAAGCTAGGCGAAGACTTGCATGTGACAGTTATTGCTACTGGTTTGACCTTAGATGAAAGAGAGACTCCTGAGCCAATGCCTTCTGCAACTAGTGCTCACACTGTTGATCGTGCCACACATACTAGTGCTTTCCATGCACAGCAAAAATCACAGCCGCAAGTGCAGAGTCAGCCAGCCAGTCCAACTAGCACTACCGCTACTTCACAGCCTACTGCTACGAAGACGAACAGTATTCAAGATTATCTAAAGCGTCAACAGAATCGTTAATCACGTTAAGTTAATTGCTTTAAGTAGTACAAAAAAGCTGTAAGAGTAAAAGCCAAGCTTAAGCTTGGCTTTTTTTTATGTGTAATTATTATGGACTAAGGTAAATATGACCTTATATAAGCTATCTTGACAAGTTACTGTGTTAAAATTCCCTCATTGAATTAGCTGTGCTGAGTACAGTAACTAATAATTAAAAAATAATTGAGTAAAAACAGTTAAGCAATAAGAGTATTAACTTTATGAAACAACGCACTTTAAAGCAACCTATTAAAGTAGTCGGTGTGGGCCTACACAGTGGACAGGAGGTTACCCTCATTTTGGAGCCTGCTGATGTCGATAGTGGCATACACTTTTTACGCACTGATATAGACAACGCGCCTTTGATTGCCGCAGATGCCTTCTTAGTTACTGATACCGTCATGTCCTCCAATTTAGTAGTAGATGGGGTGAAGATTGGGACTGTAGAGCACTTGTTGAGTGCCTTAGCAGGACTTGGAATAGATAATTTGCTTATTAAAGTTTCGGATGCAGAGATTCCCATCATGGATGGTAGCGCTGCAAATTATGTGGAACTAATATTACAGGCAGGGATTGAAGAGCAGTCAACCCCCAAGAAGTTCCTAAAAATATTAAAGACAGTCAGAGTAGAAGAGGGTGATAAGTCAGCACAATTAGAGCCTTACGCAGGCTTTTGTTTAGACTTTCAAATTGAGTTTGATCATCCTGGCATCCCTCAAGATACACAGCATTATTTGTTTGAATTCTCTACTCATAATTATATTGCAAATGTGGGCAATGCCAGAACCTTTGGATTTATGCGTGATATTGAATACCTCAAAAAGAACAATTTGGCTTTAGGGGGCAGTTTAGACAATGCCATTGTGCTTGATGATAAAGGTATCGTTAATAAAGAAGGGCTTCGTCATAAGGATGAGTTCGTCCGTCATAAGATTTTGGATGCTATTGGCGACTTATATTTGGCAAAATATTCGCTGATTGGTAAGTTTTCAGCCCATAAATCAGGGCATGCTTTGAATAATAAGTTGGTCAGAGCGGTGTACAGTGACCCTGAAAACTTTGAAATTGTAACAATTAATGACACAAGTGATTTTGTAATTGACTATAAAATATAAAAATCAAGTAGAAATCAAAAATATTTCTGCCGTTTTTTAAATTTTTTTTGGGTTTAAAGCAACATTGTGGAAAGATAAAAAAAGCGAAACTTAGGTTTCGCTTTTTTTTATCAAAAATTTATAAATACTTGCACAAACCAAACATTTTCAATACTTAGAAGCCAAGTAGGCTCTAAAAATAACTCATTAATAATAGGCGAATTCAAGATCTACTCATGATTGGGTTTTAAAAATTAAACGTTCACGACCAATAACACGACGATTGTTTACATAATAAAACATTCTAGAATGATATTAGTTAGGTTTTGTTAAGCGTTTTAGTGAATCTTTTAGGCGTTCATCTTTAATGACATGCTCTAATGTGTGTGTTATAGTTCTTTTCGTTGTTTCGGTGAGGCCACGTTTGTTATGGCTTCCGCCCTTACTAAGAGTTAAATTCGATTGATTTGAGTGCAAGTTTGAGTAATTCTGATTTTCATTTAAGTGATCAATCGAAGCAGGGTAAGTAACGATTACATCTATATTCTTTAGTACGCTGAATGTAAGAGATTGTTCTTTTAGTATATTAATTAGGTTGTTTGACTGGTATCGAAGATGGTTTGCTGCAGTTTGAGACTGTACAGAAAGCACTAATTGTCCTTCTTCATACTTGACTACCCACAATGATTTTAGAATCTCTTCTGGTAGTCCCCTTCCTATTAAAGCTTTCATCTCTTGAGTCAATTGGTTCAGCTCAGAGCATTTATCACTTAAAGATTTGGGCAAGGAAGACGCTGCAGATTTTTGATGATCAATACGCTTTGCTAAATGATTAGGTTTCAATGGGTTTTGCATGGCAGACCTCAAACTTAATTTGTAGATGAAGTTATCACTGAGTATATAGATAGCATAAACGGTTGCTAAGTCTAAATATAGACTGTTTCGATAGGTCGTTTGTTTTTAAATGAATATCAATAGGCCATTTGACAGGTAAGTTGAATGGCACATTGCAAAATTAATTCTGGGAATGTTATGAAAAAGTCACTTATTATTTTGTCGTTAATGGGGCTAAGTGCCACACAAGCGAATGCAACAGTTCAACAAACGTTTGAACCAGCCACAAGTTCTTCAGCAGTTGAGACGTATAAAGTAGTAAATAATTTCTCTAACATCACATCTGATACTACTGAACGTGTTCAGAATATTGAGTATTTAAACAGTCAAGCACAGCAAAAAAGTGATGAATTGGCCCAATTGGCTAAGCAACTAGAAAGTAAATACAGCAATTCAGTTTCTTTTGCAACTTCTGCAAATAACCCAACTTTTTCTTCTGGTCGTTTGGACAGCTCGGCACCTCCAGCTCTAGCCGCTGCCCGTGCTGCTCGCGCTGCTCATTCTAGAACGATTGGACTATGTGCCCGTTATGTGCGTCAAGCTCTACAATCTGCAGGCTATGAATTCACTCCTAATCCTTCAGCTTATCAATATGCCACTCGTGGTACTTTAGCACAAGCTGGCTTTGTTAAGCTTAGCAATGACAACTATCAGCCTCAAATCGGTGATGTAGCTGTATTCAACCGTTCATCAAAAAACCCACATGGTCATATCCAGATTTATGATGGTTCACAGTGGGTATCAGACTTTAGACAAAACAAGTTCAGTCCATACAGCACCCACAATGGTTATAGCGTATGGCGTGATGGTCGCTACTTAGATGCGACAAACCAAGGTACTTACTTAGCGATGAACGATTAGTAGCTAAGCTATTTTTGTAAGTCTTAATCGCTAGCTATACCAAAAAAATCTCATTTACATCTGAACTATTTGCTTTAGATAAATGAGATTTTTTTAATTGTTGAATTTATTAAAAGTCGATAACTCAGATTCAATAATTGAGAGTCAATAAAATAATAAAGGCCGCTAAATTTAGCGGCCTTTATTTTAAATAACTAATTTTTAAATCATTTTATTAAGTCATTATTTTAAACAACAGTTTTTGGACAGTTAACAATAGCCATTAATCGCTATAACGACTTAAGTTAGACAGCTTAGGATTAGCATTGGGGTTACGGCGTAATAATAGAGCCATGCGGCCAATGCTATGAATAAGCTGGGCACCAGTTTTTTCAGCCAAATCACTACTAAATACTTCACGTTCTTCTTTAGTGCCTGGTGGTGTTTTTATTTTAATAAGTTCATGATCATTTAAAGCGCGATCCAGTTCTTCTACTACTGAATCAGTCAATCCCTTATTACCGATAATAACGACAGGCTTTAGCTCATGACCAATGCCTTTAAGGCGGCGTAATTCAGTGTTGTCCAATGCAGGACGTTTGTTTTTTGCAGTACTCATAGTGTCTCAGTATTAATTATTAGGCCTAACTTAACCAGCCTTGAAAAGAAAAATATCAGATGGGTCAATATATGACACCACCCAAAACAGAATCTTGACGCTTATTCTCTATACAGTTATAGCGTTATTAAAGCATACCGTTATTAAAGCATATAGTGATCAAAGCGAATTAGATTCACAGGGGCATTATAAAG
>JAHHUJ010000096.1 GCA_020024075.1 Psychrobacter sp. | reverse complement strand
TGGAGATGCGAGTGTTGCTGGAGTTAATCCAATTAGTTTAATTAATTTAAATTAAAAATTATATTGACAAAGTCTGGCTAAATAAATAGGGTAGTAAATCAGATTAGAGAGGGCTTAATTGATAGAAACCAATGCTAGTCGGTGATAATTAAGCTTATTTTTAGCGTACAGAATCAAGGATGTGTGTTTTGCGGCTATTGTTTAACCAACCAAAATCATTATTAGGAATAGCGGTTAATGCCAGTACATTAAGCCTTGTAGAGCTAAGTTTTAAAAAGCAGCAGTACCATTTGTTAGGCTATGGCTTGTTAGCATTAGATGAGGGGGAGGTTGTAGACAATCAGATTGTCGATACCGAGCATATGGGGCAACGTATTGCTACACTTGTTGCTCGTAGTAAGCGTCAAACCAAGCAAGCAGCGATAGCCCTAGCCACAGATCTGGTCATCACGCGGTACATCAGCTTACCTAACGACTTTGATGAGCAGGATATTGAAGCGCAAATTCGAGTCGATGCTGACCAGTATATTCCTTACCCCTTGGCTGAGGTTGGTTTGGATTTTGAGGTATTAGGAGCGGCCAAAGATGAGGTTGGCTATAATGAAGTGTTGTTAGTAGTGGCGCGAGCAGAATACATAGATCAGTATAGCGATGCTTTAGTGTTTTCTGGATTAAAGCCAAAAGTAGTAGGGGTTGAAGCGCAAGCTATCGAACGTGCCTTTCAGCTTATGTTCAGCGGCAATATTAATTATCCTGGTACGACGGCAGTGGTTGATATAGGCCAAAGTCGAACCACAGTTTATATCGCTCAGCAAGGGCAGTTCGTTTATCAGATGCAACAGTTATTTGGCGACAGTCATTTGATTAGTGCCATTGCTGCACACTATGGTTTAGTTAGCGAAGAGGCTGAACAGGTAACATTAAGCCCAGAGTCGCTTATTGATTATGAACAACTCATTTTTCAGCCCTTTATTGATACATTAATGGGCTACTTAAATGTGGCCTTTGAGCAGTATGCGGCAACTGAGACAAGTGCTGAGATTGAGCAGGTGATATTATGCGGCAAAGGGAGTGTACTACCCCAATTGGACCGTGGATTACAGCGTCAGCTGTCTTTGCCGGTTACCTTAGCCAACCCCTTTAACTCTATGAGTATATCGACCTCTATTGATACTGAGCAGCTGTTAAAAGATGCTTCTCAGTTAATGACTGCTTGCGGCTTGAGTATGCGTTGTCAAATGGTTGGCTACTGATGCCTCAAATTAACTTGTTACCGTGGCGTGAGCAGCTTCGACAGCAAAAAAATAAACAATTCATAATAGCTGTGGTTTTAAGTTTGGTTATTACCTTATTGGTAGCGGCCGCTGTTTGGGGCTATTTGTGGCAAATAAAGCATACCCTTACTTTAGCCAATGAGCTTTTGGTTGAAAAAAACGCACTATTACAGACCACCATAAACAAGGATCAATCGATAAAAAAACGCCGAGAAACAACTTTGGCCCAGCTTGCAGAGGTCGAGCGCTTGGCCCATCATCGCAGCAGTTTAGTGCAGCTGTGGTCAGAGCTTACGGCAGTGATTCCGACAACGATGTATCTGACAAATATTGAGAGTCAACAAGGCTTGCTGGTGCTGCGCGGAAAGAGTAGGCAGGCGAGTGCAGTCTCAAGGCTTGTGGCTTACTTGCAGCAAAATCCAGCCATACAACAGGCACAAGTTAAATACATAAAAAAACCACAGTCAGCGGCGCAAGCTACACCTGATTACAATAGGCACAATCAGAGCGCTGTTAATCAGCAGACTGATGCAGTTATTATTGACACAATGACTGCTAGCCACCATTTCGACTTTGAAGTGGTGGCTATTTTGTTTAAGAAAGAAGCTAAAGATAATGACTCAGCACCAAGCACTACGCTTAACAAGACAGCTAGCAAAGAGGTCGGACCATGACCCCTCAGCAACAAACTCTGACGAAGACCAAGCGCTTGGATTTATGGCATTGGTATTATGAGCTGCAAAGCTTAGATAGCCAGAATTATGGCAGTTGGCCTATTGCAGTAAAGGGGCTTTTAATATTGGCAATGGTGCTGCTGGTCACTTTAGCCTGCTATTTATTGCCTATTAGCACTCAATTACAGCAGATTGAAGCTGAAGAAAATAGGCAGCAGGTATTAACAGAGACGTACCTCAGTAGTCAGGCTCAGGCGAATCAGTTGAGCACTGAGCTTGAGCAAGGTGAGGATACTCAGCGACAGTTTGACGCCTTATCATCTCTAATGCCCAGTATAGGGACCAGCTCAGAGAGTGTCTCTTTGGCACAGCAATTAAATGAGTTGGGGCTTAGTAGTGGGGTTGTCATTGAGGATTTACAGCTTGCAGCAGAGCAGGAGCAAGACTTCTATCATGAACAGCCGCTGACACTGATAGTATCGGGTAACTATCATCAAATAGGCAAGTTTTTGGGGAGTCTATCTGCTTTACCACGTTTGATTACCTGGCATGATTTTTCAGTCAAAGCTATAACAGCCAATAGCTTACAACAAGCGAAATCCCCAAGTTTAGCCCTTACTATACAGACCAAAACGTATCGTTTAATACTTGCTACTAATAAAGCACATAACGCAGAGGTCATACCTGTTTCTCAGATTCCTGAATCTTTAGAGGTAGATGTTATCGAGACAAAAGCCAATCCCTATCAGCCCAAAGCCCAACGCAGCCCTTTTAGTTTACCTAACTTTATAACTCCCCAATCAAACCCAGCCACCAAGCCAGCCAGCAATCGTAGTTATGCCCAGCCTAAACAGCCCAATAAGCCGTGGCAACATCCCCTGAGTAGCTTCCAATATCGGGGTAGGATAAGTGGAATAGGCGGTACTTATGGTTTAATCCAAGGTGCTGATGGGCTAATTAGGCGTGTCCAAGTAGGCCAGACATTGGGACAAGGTAATATCAAGGTAATAGAAATCACCCCTACTCAGATTAATTTCACTGAATACATTAAGGACCCTAAAGCAGGGAAGTCAGAAAATAGATGGGCTTTGATAGCTCCTATATCACCCCTTAGGAAATTATCTTTTAGGAATGGCCTATGATATTTAGTGTTGACGCTTTGAGGCGGATCTGGTTAGGGGCAATGCCTACCACAAACGACTGCAGGCGAGCGCCTTATTCTATCGTTGTAAGCACTTTACTATCGATACTGATAATTATAAGCAATATAGCTTATGCCGACATCCACTATTCACAAGGGTTGATTGACATATCAGCGGTGACTGCGGATATGACTGCCAATAATAAAGGGGAGACCAAAAGCTATTTGCACCGAGATGCTATTCATTATCAGCCTTTGAGCAATAGGACTGAGAAGGTCGAAATTGTTTTGGATACAGCTGATCAACAGGTGGCTATTGAGCGGCAAGGCAATAAAATTGTTTTGAAGTTGTCGAAGACTCAAGTTGAGCCAGGGATAATATATAAGCAGAACGCCGCTGAGCGTTTGCTGCGGTCTATTTATAGTGAAAATAAGGGCAAATATGGTTGGATAAGTATTGAGTTAAGCCAAGATTTTGAATATCAAAGCTATCAGGTGGGAAATAAAATAACGTTAACCCTGCAACCTGCTAAAAGCTTAACCCAGCTTAGTGTGCCTACTGACCAGTATAGTGGCGCCCCTATTTCTATCGACTTTCAAAATGTTGAAGTACGCAGCGTGCTTCATTTGCTATCGCAGTTTATGAATATCAATATTGTCGCGAGTGATGCAGTCACTGGCACTTTAATGTTGAACTTAATTAATGTTCCGGTAGATCAAGCCCTAGATATTATCTTGAGCAGTAAGCATCTAGGCAAACAGGTAAATGGCAATGTTATTTTAGTCGCTCCCTTAGCTGAATTAGCTAAGCAGCAGGACACCTTATTAATAGCACAACAACAAAAAGTGGCATTGATGCCCTTACGCAATGAGTATATTCGGCTTAATTATGCTAAAGCCAGTGAGGTTTATGATTTAATCGAAAAGGCCAGTCGTCAGGCGATTATCAATAATAAGCTTATGAATAGTAGTGGTGACAGTCAGCAACACGCCCTGAGCAATAATCACGCCCTGACCAATAATAATACTCTGACCACTACTTTATTATCAAATCGTGGGGTAATGGCAGTTGATACCCGCACTAATACCTTGATTGTCAAAGACACTGCGACCAGTATTGATAACATTAGAGCCTTAATTGCAAAGATTGATATTCCAGTGCAACAAGTGATGATTGAGGTGAGGATAGTCAGTGCCACAGACAATTTTAGCAAAGAGTTAGGGGTTAAGTGGGGTATGCTATCAAAAGGAGTAGCCAATAATGATACTTTGTTGGTGGGTGGTAGCGATCAAACTTTGGCCGACTTAAAGAAATTTAGTTTACGTAATACCACTTTTAAAGGGAAGCCAGTGAGTTATCCTGATTATGGTGTTAGCCGACCTGATAACCTCAATGTTGACTTGGGAATTGCAAACCCTGCTGGTAGTATTGCATTTGGAATATTGAGTATGTCGGATTTGATGATTGACCTAGAGTTATCTGCGATGCAAGCAGAAGGCCGCGGTGAAGTTATTTCAACCCCAAAAATACTGACACTGGACAAACAAACCGCTCGGGTATCTTCAGGAACAAAAATTCCGTATCAAAGTGAATCAGAAGGGGGTGGAACGACCACTCAGTTTGAGGAGGCCCTACTAAGCCTAGAAGTTACCCCCAATATTACCCCTGAAGGCAGGATATCTTTACAACTAAATATCGAAAATGGTCGCCCAAACCCAGTAGGTGATGGGGTTATTCTCATTGATACCGATAGACTGAGTACTCAGGTAAATGTCGCTGATGGAGAAACCATAGTTCTGGGCGGTATCTATCGCAATCAGATCTTTAATAATGTAGAGAAGGTGCCGTTCTTTGGTGATATACCTTACCTGGGGCGACTATTTAAAAAGGATATGCGCCGTAATGATAAGCAGGAGTTGCTAATTTTTGTTACCCCAACATTGATTACAGATAAAGCTTTGACTTATCAATGATAGGACAAAACAAGTGATAAGCTTTAGGGTCAGGTAGGTTTGTCAGACTCGTGAAAAATCCCTAGTTATACTAAAACTGGGTTGCTATTATTATATTTATTGGTTATTCATTATAATTGGCCCCTAGATTTTAAAGATAGCTTTAATAAGCTAATTAATCAGAAGTTTAAAGAACTATAGCTACTCATCGACTATTTTTAGTTTGATGGGATTGTTCACCTAAGCAGGACTAACGACAAAAATGCCTGTATAATCTGTGAATTTATGTGAGAGATAATAATGCAATCGACATTGCCGTCATTATTTATTGTGGGCCCTATGGGAGCAGGGAAGACTACGATTGGAAAATTATTAGCAAAGCACTTAGGACGCACTTTTATAGACAGTGATTATTATATTTGCGAACAAACTGGCGCCGATATTCCTTGGATTTTTGAGAAGGAAGGTGAGGCAGGTTTTAGAGAGCGTGAAGCAAAAGCTATTGCTGAGCTGACTGAGTTGCCCAATATAGTCTTGGCGACGGGTGGTGGGGTCGTGACTCAGCCACAAAACCGTGAAAACTTAAAGAAGCAAGGCATCACCATTTATCTAAGGGCCAATGTCGATGTGCAATTAAAAAGAACTTCTAAAGATAAGTCGCGCCCGTTATTAAATAATCCTAATCCTCGAGCGGTATTGCAGTCTTTATTTGAAGTCCGTGACCCTCTATATCTTGAGGTTGCAGATGTGGTGGTAGAAACTGGGGAGGGTTATCCCAGATATATGCTCAAAAAAATCATGGAAGCTTTAAAAGAGAAGTATCCTGAGCACTTTTTATAAGAGGCGCACGTTATAAGAGGCGCATGCCGTTGCTGCAAATAAGATATCCCCTTTAAGCTTTGTAATCGCCAACAGTGGCCAGTAGTAGCTAACAGTATATAGAGAAGAGAGATGAAAGCTAATTTAACCGTACATACCCAAAGTCATGATTATCCGATCGTTATTACCAGTCAGTGTGACTTGGCAAAAGAGGTAGCCCCTTATATTAAAGGCAATCAGGTGATGGTAGTTACCAATACCACGGTAGAAAAGCTGTATTTACAAGCTTTGGTTGAAGGGTTAAAAGCTGACTTTGACGTATTCACTGTGGTATTGCCAGATGGCGAGCAATACAAGACTCAGCAATATATCAATCAGATTTATGATGCTTTAATGGACAATCATTGTAGCCGTGATGTTACCTTGATTGCTCTTGGTGGTGGGGTTGTCGGTGATATGACTGGTTTTGCTGCCGCCTCCTTTATGCGCGGAGTGAATTTTATTCAAATCCCAACTACCTTATTGTCACAAGTAGACTCTAGTGTGGGGGGTAAAACAGGCATTAACCACCCCAAAGGCAAAAATATGATTGGGGCATTTTGGCAGCCACAAATGGTCCTAGCCGATATGCATACTTTAACTACCTTGCCACAGCGTGAACTGTCAGCGGGAATGGCAGAAGTTATCAAATATGCGTTGATCATGGATGCTGACTTCTTGACTTGGCTGGAAGACAATATGTCAGCGCTCATGTCTTTGGACAAAGTAGTCTTGGCTGAGGCAGTCGCTAGGTGTTGCCAGTATAAAGCAGATATTGTGGCTCAAGATGAGCGTGAGTCAGGCAAAAGAGCGTTATTAAACTTTGGTCATACCTTTGGTCATGTAATTGAAACCCATGAAGGTTATGGCAAGTGGCTACATGGTGAGGCGGTAGCGGCTGGCATGGTACAAGCGGCGCAGTTGTCACAGAAAATGGGCTGGATTGGCGAGACAGACGTTCAGCGTATTAGTAAGGTTCTGCAAGCCGCGCAATTACCGATTAAGCCACCAGCTATTGATACCCAAGTTGCTTTGGAGTTAATGCAGCATGATAAAAAAGTTAAGTCAGGACAAATTCGATTGATTTTGTTAAAATCAGTGGGTGAGGCAGTAGTTACAGCTGACTTTGATCAGGCACTGCTTGAGGCAGTCCTTACTGAGACATTATAATGGCTTCCTATCCTGTAGTTTGATTACCTATTTTTAATAACCCTTTTTAATAACCCTCTTTTTAATAATTTTCTATTTACTGGATTTGCTCTATGGCAATCACTCAAGGCTCTTCTACTAGTCATCCTGATCAGTCGCCAAAGAATAAAGAACGCTTGGTGGCCAGTGCGTGGCTTATCATGGCTTTATTAACGGGTGCAGCCGCTCTGGCTTTGTGGATGTTTAGTTCAGCGCCTATCTTTGAGGAGGAGACAGAAGCTGAAAAAGAGGCCCCTGCTGAAGTATTGGCTTCTAATATTGATCAGGTGAAGCATATTGAGCAACTTAATGAGTTAAGTGGTGATGTTAAGCCCATCTCATTTGATGCTTTGATTAGAGATTTGCGTGATTATCCTGATGAATTCAAAGACTCTAAGTATCTGAAGAAAAACAAAGGTAAATGGACCGTTCAAGTTATGGA
>JAHHUJ010000095.1 GCA_020024075.1 Psychrobacter sp. | reverse complement strand
ATCAAGCCAGTCTCATCTCGCAAACGGCGCAAAAGCTTAAATTATCAAATGATAACTTTCGAGTGTCTGTAGGCAATGCCCTAGAGGTAATTCCCACACTGCCTAAACAGAAGTACATTCATAATCCCCACAACATTCAGCCTCACAGTATTGATACTAGTAAGTTAGACTCTCCCACCGATGCATCTTGTTATCATATCGTCTATGTGGACCCTCCTTATGATCTTGACTTATGGGTACCTATGATTGACTTGCTGATTGAGCATCAATTGGTTAATTCACAAACTTTATTTTATATAGAAGACAAGCGAGAGTTGAGTCAGACTCTGCAGCAATTAGCTTATCCTTATAGCGTACTCAAACAAACTAAAATGGGACAGGTCTTTGCAAGCCTACTTCAAATACAACAGATATAACCGCCCTGACCAGCAAAGACATCGCTTCCCACTGCGAAAATAGACTATAATTTATGCCATAAACAAGTTTTAGCTCGCCTAAAATAGCTTTTAGCGAAATAAAACCCTCTATTTACAATCTTATATTGCTTTTTTTGTAGCCAATGACTACAATGTGCGTCTGTTTTTTGAGAGCCCCGTTTCCCCCAACACTCTCAACGACAGTGAAGCAGTCAATCCTGTTTCACAGATAACTGCTTCACTTGATAACTTAAGGTTTAATCATGAAAACACAAAGTGCAAAGCCCGCTGAGGTTACTCACGACTGGTATATCGTCGATGCTGAAGGTAAAACTTTAGGTCGCCTTGCCACTCAAATCGCTCATCGCCTTCGCGGTAAGCATAAGCCATCTTTCACTCCGCATGTAGATACTGGCGATTATATCGTTGTTATCAATGCAGACAAGATTGCTGTAACTGGTAAGAAAGCCCAAGACAAAAAATACTATCGTCATAGTGGCTATCCTGGCGGCATTAAAGAGACTAACTTCACTAAGTTAATCGCTCATAAGCCAGAAGAAGTTCTTTTGAAAGCCGTAAAAGGTATGTTACCTAAAGGCCCTCTTGGTTATGCTACCATTAAGAAGTTGAAGCTATATGCTGGTACTGAGCATCCACATGCCGCCCAGCAGCCTAAAGAACTAGACATCTAATCGCATAATCAGGAGTAAGTTATGGAACGCAATTACGGAACTGGTCGTCGTAAAACGTCAACTGCCCGTGTCTTTTTATCAAAAGGTACTGGCAACATCGTTATCAACGGCAAACCACTTGATGAATACTTCGGTCGTGAAACTTCACGCATGGTTGTTCGTCAACCACTAGAATTACTTGATTCAGCTGAGTCATATGATATCTACGCTACTGTTAAAGGTGGTGGTATCAATGGTCAAGCCGGTGCTATCCGTCATGGTATCACTCGCGCGCTAATCGAATCTGACGAAACGCTTAAGTCTGCTCTTAAAGAAGCTGGTTTCGTTACTCGTGACTCGCGTCAAGTTGAACGTAAGAAATTGGGTCTACGCAAAGCGCGTAAACGTCCTCAATTCTCTAAGCGTTAATTTATTATATAAGCAGAGTGTTATTTGCTTATTTAATATTAAAAAAACCCTTGTTGACTCAAGGGTTTTTTTATTTTTACAGAAGCGAATTTATTTTATTACTAAAATAGCTTAGAATAGACACAATTAGTAATATTAGGCAAAGCCAATGTAACCCAACATTTATTATTAATGACAAATAACACTATGGAATAAACGTTATTGTCTTCTTATTGCATTGGGTTTTACATACCAGTATGAAATGTAGCGAGTAACTTATATACTAAGCCTCGTCTTTTCATGACTTTTATCTGGAGGAAGTTTTTAATGAGCCATGCCGAAGGCGTCAACATAAAACGCCGTAGAGTTTTGATCGCTTCAACTGCCGCTATAGGCGCAGTTGGGGTTGCTTCGGTGGCCACACCATTCGTGCGCTCTTGGTACCCAAGTGCGAAGGCCGAAGCTGCAGGTGCTGCCGTAACACAAGACATTAGTGCTATCGAAGATGGCCAAATGATTGTGGTTAAATATCGCGGTAAGCCAATTTTTGTCGTTAAGCGTACCGAAGAGATGGTTGCTAACTTAGAGAAGGTGACTCCTCAGCTAAGTGATCCAAATTCGGATGCTTCAATACAGCCTGAGTATGCCAAGAACGTTACTCGCTCACGCGAGCCTAGCGTTTTAGTGGTAGAAGGAGTTTGTACCCATCTAGGGTGTGCACCTAACTACCGTCCAGAAGTAGGCGCTGCTGATTTAGGTGGTGATAGCTGGTTCGGCGGATTCTTCTGCCCTTGCCATGGCTCGAAATACGACCTAGCTGGCCGTGTATACAGTGGTGTACCTGCTCCGACTAACTTACCAGTACCAGAATACAGCGTAGATGGTCCTATCTTAACTGTTGGGGAGGCATAATCATGAGTTTTGGTAAAAAAATGATGAGCTGGGTTGATGCCCGCTTCCCCGCTACTGAGACGTATGAATATCATATGTCAAAGTACTACGCGCCAAAAAACTTTAACTTTTGGTACTTCTTCGGTGTGTTATCAATGATTGTGTTAGTCAACCAGTTAGTGACTGGTATTTGGCTAACCATGATGTTTAACCCCAGTGCTGAAGGCGCATTTGCCTCTGTTGAATACATCATGCGTGATGTAAAAGGCGGTTGGTTGATTCGTTATATGCACTCTACCGGTGCTTCTGCCTTCTTCGTGGTGGTCTACCTACATATGTTCCGCGGTATGCTCTACGGCTCATATAAGAAGCCTCGTGAGCTTATCTGGTTAATTGGTATGGGTATCTACCTATGTCTAATGGCGGAAGGCTTCTTCGGGTATCTACTACCTTGGGGTAATATGTCGTACTGGGGTGTTCAGGTTATTCTTAACTTACCTGCGGCTATTCCTGTTATTGGTGACGGCCTTGCTGAATGGGTTCGTGGTGACTACCTAATCTCTGGTATTACTCTAAACCGTTTCTTCGCCCTTCACGTTGTGGCAATTCCTCTGATATTAGTTGGTCTAGTATTTATCCACTTAGTGGCGCTACACCACGTAGGTTCAAACAACCCTGACGGCGTTGATATCAAGAAGCTTAAAGATAAAAATGGCGTGCCTTTAGACGGTGTTGCATTCCACCCTTACTACACTGTGCATGACATGGTTGGTATCGTGGTCTTCTTCATCATCTTCTTTGCTGTGGTATTCTTCTTCCCAGAAGGCGGTGGTTTCTTCTTAGAAAAACCAAACTTCGAAGTAGCAAACGCTCTGAAAACACCACCACATATTGCACCAGTTTGGTACTACACTCCATTCTATGCAATCTTACGTGCGGTTCCAGATAAGTTAGGTGGTGTTATTGCTATGGGTGGCGCGATTGCCATGCTATTCTTACTACCTTGGTTAGACCGTTCACCTGTGAAGTCTATCCGTTACAAAGGTATCTTATCTAAGATTGCTCTAGGTATCTTCGTAGTTAGCTTCCTGGTATTAGGTTACTTAGGCGTGGCACCTGCTACTCCAATTAACACTATCCTAGGTCGTATCTTTACTATCTTGTACTTCTTATATTTCTTATTGATGCCAATTTACACATCAATTGAGACATGTAAGCAGCCACCTGAACGCGTTACTGGAGGTCACTAATGAGTGCTTTAACTAAATCATTGACCGGCTTCGGATTTGGTGTTGCCTTAACACTAGCCGCCACGACCTCTGCCCAAGCGGCAGGTGGTGATGGCTGTGGTACCTTCACCAACGCAGATGGTGTGGTAGAGCATCTAGCTTGTAGCACTGCCCCAATCGACTTCTCTAATAAAGGGTCATTGCAACGTGGTGCTACCATGTTCATGAACTACTGTGCTGGCTGTCACACTGCAAAATATGTACGTCACTCTCGTATTGCTCAAGACTTAGATATTCCACCTGAGTTGGTTGAAAAATACTTATTGGTGACCTCTGATCAGATTGGCGACCACATTGACAACGGTGTTGATCCAGACATTCAAGCAGGTTGGTTTGGTGCACCACCACCAGATTTATCGCTAGAAACTCGCTTACGTAGTGATGACTGGGTTTATACTTACTTACTAAGCTTCTATGAAGATCCAAGTCGTCCTTGGGGTGCCAACAACTTGGTACTACAGAACGCTGCGATGCCTCATGTTCTAATTAACTTACAAAATGAGCTAGGTGAAGAAGAATATCGTAGTCGTGTGGGTGACCTAGTCAACTTCATGGCTTGGATGGCAGAGCCTGTTCGTGAAGACCGTATGCGTTACGGCTTCTTCGTGATAATCTTCTTATTGGTTTTATTAATCCCAGTTTATCTATTAAATAAAGAGTTCTGGAAAGACGTTAAGTAACCTCTACTAGCTTTTAATAACTATAGAGAACTGAGTAAAAAGACGATAGAAATCTATCGTCTTTTTTTATGCATAAAATTTGGTAAAGATTATGCAATTGATTAACCTGAGCAGTTTGGTTACTATGCTAGTCTATTCATTGCTTTATGTAGTCTATGATTGATCCTAAAGACATTCCTGACAGCCAGATAGTGCTGTATGCTGATGATGGTTACGATAGCCATGTAGTCCGACTATTGTTAGCAGAAAAACAAGTAAAGTATTATTTATCGCTTCTTGATAGTGAACGACCAGAAGATTTACGTGAGTTAAATCCTTACAACACCCTTCCAGTTTTGGTACATCGGGATTTTAGCTTATATGAGCTTAATGTTATTTTTGAGTATTTAGAAGACAGATATCAAGGTCATAAACTATTGCCTGATAGCCCTAAACAAAAAGCGCTACAACGACAACTTGCTTGGCGTATTCAAAATGACTGGTTAAAGCTTGGCCGTATTTTATTAACTCATAAAGACAGCATTAACCCGCAACAGGCCAAAATTGCGCATCATAAGCTATCCGATGCCTTAGTCACTTTGTCCCCAATATTTGGTCAAACCAACTATTTTATGTCGGATGAATTTGGCTGGTGTGATGTGCTGCTAGGAGCCATGCTATATCGTTTGGATGAAATGCAGATAGAATTGCCGACTCATTTATGTCGACCATTGCTTGAATACCAAAAGCGGCTGTTTGAACGCGAAAGCTTTTTACAAACTATAGAATAAATAAATTTAAAATATCACAGAGGTTACCATGACAGAAGAGCTAAAATTAACCCCTACTCGCCCTTATATGATTAGAGCCTTTTATGAATGGCTAGAAGATAATTCGCTAACCCCCTATTTGCTTGTTGATGCCACTCAAGATAATTTGGTGATACCAACAGAGCACGTTCAAAATGGCCAAATCGTATTGAATATTGCCAGCCAAGCCACAGGTAATATGAATATTGATAATAATTACATCAACTTTAATGCTAGGTTTGGCGGAGTTTCTCGTGAGCTGTGGATACCTATGCAGGCTGTAATGGCGCTTTTTGCCAAAGAAAATCAGTCTATTGTCATGCCATTTGATCCTTCAGAGTATGAGAACTTTACCCCTGAAGATCCTGAACCTTCTAATACTAAGTCTACTCCTGCTTCCAAGGCAGATACCATAGAGCGGGCTAAAAAAGCAGGGCTAAAAATCCTAAAATAAACAATGAACTATCCCAAAACTATTAGCTACTAACTACTATTAGCTGCTAACTATAAGTTAAGTTATCCAAATAGTACAAAACCCTTAATAATAGCAAGGTCTCTTTTTAGAGGCCTTTTATTTGCGCCAATAAATAGTTGTAATGTTATGAATAATAAACCACCCCATTAACTTATTGTGTGATGAAACATGCCCAGTTATTACCTTACTCCAGACCTATTAATTTATCTATTCGATATGGTCGGTGTCATTGCCTGTGCCATTGCTGGCACCCTACTTGCTCAGCACAAAGGATTTGATATCGCCGGTTGTATCTTGGTCTCTATGGCAAATGCTATCGGTGGCGGTACCATTCGTGATGTAATAATAGATCGCCATCCTCTGTTTTGGATGACAGACTTAAATTACATCATCGTGATTACCATTACCTCTTTAATTCTTCAAATATTCTTTCATCTTTATCATAAAATCGACACCGCATTAAAGTTTTTTGATGCCATTGGTCTTGCCGCATTCAGTGTCATTGGTTTAAAAGTTGCCCTTTCACAAGGCGTTGCCCCAGCGATTGCAGTTTTGATGGCGGTCTGTACCGCTATTGTCGGTGGTATGGTTCGAGATATTATCTGTAATGAAATTCCTTTGGTACTGCAAAGAGAAATTTATATTACGGCTAGCGTAATAGGCTCATGCTGTTATTTTGTGATGCAAGCCATTGGTATCGAGCCAGGTATTAATGACTTATTAACAGTGGCTATTATTTTTTTTATTCGTATATTAGCACTGGTTTTCGACTGGCACTTACCTTCTATTCGCGTAGTAGATTAGTGGCTTATAGAATAAAAAGAGCCTAAACGTCACAGTCTAGGCTCTTAATTGGTGGTCAAATTTTATTAGCTATACGCTTATTAACCCTAGTCAGCTAGGTGAGCTAGGGCATTTAAGGCACTATCTTTAAGGCACTATCTGAGTTACCGCTAAATCCTTAACCATCATTTGAATGTTTTGATTGCCATTCCATTCATTAATATCTAGCTCAAACAGTACGTGCACCTCTTTGGCCCTATAATCCCATTTATCTGTATCATAGTTAAACCAAATGGCATCTACTGGATACAATACATCAGGATATTTTAAAGAAAGCTTTAAATGCTTGTCTTTCAAAATTCGGCTGTCCAAGACCTCAAACAGCCCATCAAATTGCGGGGCCACAAAGCCATGACCCCAGATATGACTGTGGGTTAACGCCTCAACAAACTGCAAACTAAAGTCCTCTGCTACCAGCTCCCCATCAGTAAACTGTTCTTCTTCAAATACTGAGGCCTCCAACTTTTGCATTAACTGCTCAAATGCTTCGGCAAAGGCCTTAAAATCTTTCTTTTTGAGGGTAAGACCTGCTGCCATAGCATGACCGCCAAAATGAGTAATCAGCTCAGGGTGACTCTCAGCAATACTCTCAATAGCATCTCGGATATGAATACCTGGGATAGATCGAGCCGACCCTTTGATTGCATCTTCCGCCCCCACCTTAGCATCATCAGCAGGAGCGAACACAATCGCTGGTCGATAGTGCGTCTCTTTTAGGCGGCCAGCCACAATCCCAATAACCCCTTGATGCCAGTCATCTTGATATAGAATCAAGCTGCGTAAGTCATTTGGCTTTGTCTTAGCATTAACATCTGCAGCCTGCTGCTCAGATGATTGTAACTGACGCAGGATATCATCGGCTTGCTCACGCATTCCGCCCTCTACGAAGCGGCGCTCTTTATTGAGCTTATCTAGCTCAAAGGCTAAGCGTTTTGCCTCCTGCATACTATCTGCCATCAAGCACTCAATACCAATACGCATATTGTCCATGCGCCCAGCAGCATTGATACGAGGCCCAATCACGAAGCCAAAGTCTTGTACGCTCATCTTCTGAGGATCACGCCCAGCAAGCTCCAGCAAGGCCAAAATACCCAATGAGCAGCGACCTTCGCGTATAGCCGCTAACCCATGGGCCACTAGGGTTC
>JAHHUJ010000094.1 GCA_020024075.1 Psychrobacter sp. | reverse complement strand
AATCAACACTACATGAGTGGCTAAATACAATTAAGGTAAATATAGCACATTTAACAGTAGGTGTTACTTTATGTAAGTAGCTTTACTGTAAATTCATATCAGGATAATGACAAAGTTTTCAAAATTAAACAAGCATTTTATCTGATCGATAGAGGGTAAATTGGTCCTATTATTGCGCTCTATTATCAAATCTCCACATCTGCAGACTACCATCGGTATTTATCAAAGTTTTCAGGGTTGGCCCAGTATTTGGCATTAAGCCAATCTGGCCGCTGCTTATAGTCATAAAGGTTAAACTGCCAACTGATAAAGGGTGGTAGCTCATCCGAGGTTTCAATAGTCAGTGGAATATAGCCTAAGCTAGTAAAATTAAGCTCACTGGATGGCGTATAAGTTAGCAACAAGCTTTGTTCAGCAAACAAATCACGTAGTTTAATAGCAATAGAATTATAGCTTACCGATGTAGGCTGTGTTTGAATTTTATGGTTAACTGAGACTAAATCTGGGTCAAAAGGCTGTATTAAGCAGCCTAGGGTATAACGTCTATTGAAGGGTGCGTCTTGAAATTCAGTTAAGCTTAAGCTATGAATCATAAGCTTGGGATTATTTGTTGAAAGTAATTGATTGAGCGGCTCATTAATCTTGTTATCACTGATCAATAAGATAGAGACTGTAGACTTGTCATCATTATTATTATCTGCTTCAGAGTCTATAGTTACAGACAGTTGATGAATGACTTGTAGAATATGAGCGGCAATGATATCCAGTTTTGAGGTAGATTGTGAGTTGGTTAAAGACATAATTTGCACTTAGTAGGATTGAGGACTAACGAGAGTATAATAAGGATTAGGGTCGGGAATAAATAACATATTTTGATGATAATGGGTTTAAAAACAGGCAGAATGTTACAATATATAGGCTACCATTACTGTTAAGTAAAGACCATTTAATAATCGAATCCAAGAAATATAAAGAGAACTATATGACAGATTTAACCAATACCGATGCTAAAGATAATGCCATGATCGTGGATAGCATGACACCAGATGCGCCTGAACATAATCCTGAAGCGCAAGAGGCAACGGTTGATAATGACATACAAAAAATATATCTAAAAGATTATACCCCGCCAAGCTATTCGGTCGAAAAAGTAGAGCTGGATATCAAGCTTTTTGAAGATCACGCTACGGTTGATAGTGTGTTGACCATGAAAAGACAGCACCCAGGTGATCTGGTGTTGTTGGGTCAAAATATGGATCTGACAGCCATTAGTATCAATGATAAGACGTTGGTAGAGGGGGATTATCAGCTTGATGAGGAGCAGTTGACTGTCTGGGATGCCCCAGATGATGCCGTGGTAAAAATCAGTGTGCGTCATCAACCGCAAAAAAACACTGAACTTGAGGGGCTGTATATCGCTGGAGAAGGCGATGAGGCTATGTTTGTGACCCAGTGTGAGCCAGAAGGTTTTCGCAAGATAACTTATTATCCAGACCGTCCTGATGTATTGTCGGTATATACCACTCGTTTAGAAGCTGACAAGAAGTTTCCTACCTTATTAGCCAATGGGGATCTTATCGATTCGGGGGAAGTGGAGGGGGATAGCAATCGTCACTATGCGATATGGCATGATGTGAGCAAGAAGCCAAGCTATCTTTTTGCTTGTGTCTTTGCAGATTTAGCAGTACTAGAGGACAGCTATACCACCATTGAAGGTCGTGATGTCAAGCTACAGATTTATGCAAAAGCTTATGATATTGATAAATGTCATGTCGCAATGCAAGCGTTAAAAGATTCTATGCATTGGGATGAAGTCAATTATGGTAGAGCCTATGATCTAGACCGTTATATGATTGTGGCGGTTAGCCAGTTCAATATGGGAGCGATGGAGAATAAAGGACTAAATATTTTTAACACCTCCTGTGTGTTATCAAGTCCTGAGACCACGACCGATGCGCGCAGCTTTAGTGTCAAAGGTATTATTGCCCATGAATACTTTCATAACTGGACCGGCAACCGGGTAACTTGCCGCGATTGGTTCCAGCTATGCTTAAAAGAGGGGCTGACTGTGTATCGTGATCAGTCATTCTCAGCAGATCATCAGTCGCCTGCGGTGCAGCGTATTGATGATGTGTCAATGCTACGCGCTCATCAGTTTACAGAAGATGCCGGCCCATTAGCACATCCACCGCGTCCCAGTAGCTTTGTGGAAATTAATAACTTCTATACCACCACGGTGTATGAGAAAGGCGCAGAAGTGGTGCGTATGTTGGCCAATACTTTAGGTGACGAATACCGTCAAGGTACAGACACCTACTTTGAGCGTTATGATGGTCAAGCAGTGACTGTGGAGGACTGGCTATCGGCATTAAGTGCCCAAGGTAAATCTGTTGAGCATTTTATCGACTGGTATACTCAGCCAGGTACGCCCGAGGTATCAGGTCATCAAAGCTTTGAGCTAGGTGAGAATAATGTTGGCAAGTTGACAGTGACTTTATCGCAAAAGACGCGCCAAGTAGAAGGCTATGCTGCGCCAAAAGCATTGCCTATACCTGTGGCTACAGCCTTATTTGACAGAAGCAGTGGCGAGCTCATTGAAGAGCGCTTGTTGATGCTAGAAAAAGAGACACAAGATTTTGTCTTTGATACTGTGAGTACAGTAGAGGGTATAGAGCCGATTGTCTCGGTGTTACGTGATTTTAGTGCTCCAGTACAAATGAAGTATCAATATAGCGAGGCGGATTTGGCCTTCTTATTGGCTCATGAAACCAATGGCTTTAACCAATGGCAAAGCGCCCAAGCCTTAGTGAATAAAATATTATTACAAAATAACGACCCAGAGGTGTATCTACAAGCTGTTAAAAAAGCATTTTTAAGTTTGGCGCAAGAAGATGCAATGTTAGCGGCTAGAATTCTAGATATTCCTGCTGAGCGTGAGCTGGCTTCAGCGGTTAATAGCGATTATCAACCGAGCGTTATAAAGCAAAAGCGTGACCAGCTAAAAACCAATCTGGCACAGTATATGGCTGATGATTGGCAACGGGTCTACCAGCAGCTACCGATAGAGAGTTATGAGGACACGCCGCAAGCTAGAGGCAAGCGGGCGCTACGTAATGTGGTACTAGATATGGCGCTTACTGCTGGTATCGAAGATGCACAAGACTGGGCTTACGAGCAGTATCAAAGTGCCAACTGTATGACTGAGCGTTTGGGCGCCTTGAGTGCTATGGTGAATCATGAACATCCTCAAAAGCAAGCAGTATTAGCTGACTTCTATCAACGCTTTAATAAAGAGGCCTTGGTTATGGACTTATGGTTTAGTGTCCAAGCAGGTGATGAAACGGCTTCGGTTGCTGATATTGCAGCCCTTATTGAGCGTACAGACTTCGATTGGGGAACGCCTAATAGAATCCGTGCTGTGATGGGTAGCTTTGCGGCACAGCCCACTAAGCTTTGGACTAAGGAAGGCTTACAGACCTATATCGCTGTAGTACAAAAGCTTGATGAGACCAATCCAGTATTGGCTTCACGTTTATTACAAACCTTATCACGCTGGTATACGTTGGCAGAGCCTGTACGAGCAGAAGCTAAGCAGCAGTTGCAGCAATTAAGTAAGCACGTTAAGTCTAAAAGCGTTACCGGAAGTCTGCATACGATGATGAAGGCGGTCTAGTCTGCGTAAGCAGCAAAATTGTTATTTCTTTTTATTTATTCTTTCTCTTTAGTTATATAAGCAAAAACGCCCAACATTTAATATGTCGGGCGTTTTTTAACAGCTTGGAGGTCTAAAATTTGGAAGTCTAAACGCTAAATTAGCGGTTAGGTAGCACATCCTTAACGGTATTACGTAAGTTGCGTAGAGAGGCAACTGTGCTGTCCCAGTCTAAGCAGCCATCTGTTATGGACTTACCGTATTCAAGCTGACTTGGATCGCCGGTTAGTTTTTGATTGCCGCCTTTTAGGTGACTTTCAATCATTAAACCCATAATTGATTTATTGCCATTTTGGATTTGTTCGGCCACATTTTGGATAACCATAGGCTGCAGATAAGGGTCTTTACCTGAGTTGGCATGGCTTGAGTCAATCATGATTTTCACCATGGCATTGCCTTTTTCTAGCTCGTTTTCAGCTTGTTCAACTGAAGACTGGTCATAGTTTGGCTTACCGTTACCGCCACGCAGTACTACGTGAGCGTATGGGTTGCCTTTTGATTTGATGATACAGACTTGACCATCGTTAGATAAACCTAGGAAGTTATGACCTGATTTCACAGCATTCATCGCATTCACCGCGACAGTCATGCCACCATCAGTACCGTTCTTGAATCCAACAGGGCATGATAAACCAGAGCTCATTTCACGGTGTGTTTGACTCTCTGTGGTACGTGCGCCAATGGCTGACCAGCTGATTAAGTCTTGTATGTACTGCGGCGTGTTAGGGTCAAGTGCTTCTGTGGCACAGGGCAGACCTTTTTCATTTAGATCTAGCAATAGCTTACGCGCGGTGCGTAAGCCTTTTTCAATATCGAAACTATCATTCATATCAGGGTCGTTAATTAGACCTTTCCAGCCCACAGTAGTCCGCGGCTTCTCGAAGTAGACGCGCATCACGATGTAAATACTGTCTTTAAGCTCTTCGGCAAGCTTAACCAATTTATCGGCATACTCATGAGCGGCCTTGACATCATGGATAGAGCAGGGACCAACCACTACCAATAATCGCTTATCAGTACCATCCAAGATATTCTGGATAGTAGTGCGACCCGTTAACACAGTGTTATAGGCAGCGTCAGATAAAGGATACTCAGCTTTTAGGCTCGCAGGAGTAATTAAGGGGATAAATTTTTCAATATTCACGTCATCAATATCTGCTGTATGGGTGGTCGAATTTGTAGTCATATTCATATTGCCTAGTTTAAAATATTGTTAAAAATATTGGGAAGTTAATTTTTGGTATAACGTTATAAAAGCTATAAGGTAAGTTGTGCTAATTTAAGTTGTAATGATTTAAGTTGTGCTAATTATAGGAGTAACTTATAAGCTTAAATATCATAGATTCAAAAATTCCTTTTGGGCAAGTATCTTTTAGCTGAATAAGTCATAACTTTTAATTAGGAATAACTTTATTATGGAGGCTTATCCTAAGATTGACAAGTGTTAAGCTGTCCTTATTGCTTCATATAGGGAATGAGCCTTACAAATTTTTGTTATACTGTGAGTTTGATTTGACGATTTGTATCATGCCAGTCATACCTAGAGTCTAAGTTCCTTCTAATCCTTTGATAATAAAGTAGAGTTAGCTATGTTAGCAAGTGCTTCAGGCCAGAATAAACCAATAAACACTCAAGATACCACCAAGCCGTTAGTGATTGGCATAGTTGCAGGCGAGGCTTCAGGGGACAGCTTGGGTGCAGATTTTATGGCTCAGGTGAATGATCTGATTGAAGATGTGGTCTGGGTAGGGGTTGGTGGGCCTAAGATGAAGTCACAAGGCCTTCAGTCTTTATTTCCACTAGAGCGCTTGGCTGTGATGGGTTTGGTTGAGGTCATGTCACAGCTTCCTGACCTACTAAAAGCCCGCTCCGAGTTGGTCTCTGCTTTTAGTAAGGCACATATAGATTGGTTTATTGGGATTGATGCACCAGACTTTAACTTGAGGGTAGCTAAGAAGCTAAAACCCAAAGGTATCTTCTGTGTGCAGTATGTGAGTCCCTCAATTTGGGCTTGGCGTGAGTCTCGTATTGAGTCGATAAAGAAAGCCACTCACCTTGTATTGTGTCTGTTCCCATTCGAGCTTGAGGTGTATCAGCGTCACAATCATCCTGCGGTTTGTGTTGGTCATCCTCTACTGCATAATCTACCCAAAGACTTGGTTGAGATTGAGACTCATGAGCAGCGACGAGAGCTGATTTGGAACAACTCAGAGCTGCACAACTTTTTTGCAAATCGCAAAGAAGACATTAGCCAGATGATCTGCTTGATGCCAGGGTCTAGACGTTCAGAAATTAACGCTATATTGCCCCTAATGTTAAATGCGGTGAGTCGACTGTTGTTGGTCGATGAGAAGCTGTGCTTCGTTATTCCAACGATAGATAAGAACCATCAATACATCGTAAAAGATTTAATAGAGCGTCAAGATGAATCATTAAGAAAAGCTGTGGCGGTAGCTTATGATGAAACCCAGCAGCAGCAAGACTTTAGCCAGTCCATTATGGCGATGTCTGATTTGATAGTTTTGGCGTCAGGCACAGCCACCTTAGAGGCGATGTTGCTTAATCGTCCGATGGTCGTGGTATATCAGATGAAGAAGCTGACCTATGCTATCGCTAAGCGTTTGGTAAAAGTGCCTTATGTGTCTTTGCCAAATATCTTAGCAGGAGAGGAGATTGTGCCTGAGCTTCTTCAAGATCAAGCCAATGGTGATAATATCTGCCGTACCGTGACACGCTTGATGACACCGCAGGCTTATCAAGAGCAGTTAACCCGTTTAGAGGAGACTTCTACTTGGTTAAAGCAGCAGAGCAGTCAGAGTGCTGTATCAGCTGTGGTGAATGCTTGGCATGATCATCTCAACCGTTAGGTTTATTGATATTGATCAGTGATAAGACTAATATTGTCACGCATTTTCAATTTTTATTAATCATTAAGCAGCTTTGTAATGACCTCTTTTTATCAGACCTTAACCGAATTAACCTCAGTCTCATCTACGGCCCAAAATAGCTTACCTATGCCCTTGGCTGCCCCTATCAAAATTGAGGGAAATATCGCACACCAGCTATTAGACAATGAGCTACAAAATCTCAAGCAGTCTTTGAATACTGCGGTTACTGACACAGCTTCTCAAGATCATGGCTTATTAACGTTTGATATAGGCATTGATGAGGTAGGACGAGGGCCTTTATATGGCAGTGTGGTCGTCTCAGGAGCTGTGTTACCTAAGAAGTGGTCTGCTGAAATTGAACAAAATCCTTTACAGGATACGGTGTTATCGACACTCACTGACTCCAAAAAATTAACCGAAGCAAAGCGAGAGCGTCTTTTTGATCCCATTAAGCAGCACGCAGTGGCTTATATAGTCGTTGAGATTCCTGCGGCAGTAATTGATGAGGTTAATATTCTACAAGCTACTATGCTTGGCATGAGAGTGGCCGGCGAGCAGCTCATGATCGCTATTGTAGAAGCTTTGCGCTCTACTATAACAGAGACAGCAGGGCCAAGTGTTCGCTTTAATCTATTGGTAGATGGTAATAAATTACCAGATTTAGATTGGTGGTTATTACAACAATATGGGGTGGACAGAGTCCAAGGGTCAAAGTGCTCAGTTTATGGTGAAGCGTGGGTAAAAGGCGATGCCCGTCACAGTGCTATCGCTGCAGCGAGTGTGTTGGCTAAAGTTAGCCGTGATAGGCAGCTTATCGCCGATGGTGCCACATATCCAGGTTATGGTCTAGAGGGTCATAAAGGGTATCCTACCAAAGCTCATATTGAAGCCATACAGCAGTTGGGTGTGTTACCACAGCACAGACGTAGCTTTAAACCGATACAGCAAGCTTTAGAACAACACAAATAAAAAACAGACGCTTCAAGCGTCTGTTTTTTTGGCAATTAACTTAATCCATGAACAG
>JAHHUJ010000093.1 GCA_020024075.1 Psychrobacter sp. | reverse complement strand
CCTGCCAAGACCGTAAACAACCACCGTGGCGGAAGCGTCCTACTCAATGAGCCTAAATTAATGCGTGACATCATCTCGGCAGTACGCGACAAAACACCGAGCCATATCCCAGTTTCAGCAAAAATACGCTTGGGCTATACCGACAGCAATAATCTGCAAGACATTAGAAGTGCCATTGCTGATAGTGGGGCTGACTGGCTAACGATACACGCCCGCACCAAGACTCAAGGCTACAAGCCTCCTGCTTATTGGGAAAAAATTGTCAGCTTCACAGAGCTTAATATACCAGTGATTGCTAATGGCGAAATCTGGAATCATGACCATGCCCTACGTTGTAGCGCACAATCCAATACCGCGCACCTTATGCTGGGTCGAGGGGCCGTAACCCGACCAGATTTGGTGGCCCAAATTGATAACCCAGACATTACCCTACCCTGGCAGGCGCTTATTATGCATCAAATTGCCTTCTTGCAAGGCGAGGCAAAAAGCGATGTGGCATTAATTGGTCGCTATAAACAATGGCTCGGCATGCTCAGTAAAGGCTATGTAGAAGCCAAAGAGCTGTGGGAGGACATCAAGCGCGTGCGCGATAAGCAGAGCATTATGGATAAGCTTGAAGCACAAATTGGGTAACTTTAGCTCTCAATTATGCTTGTAATAAACTGGCAACCAAAAAAAGGAGCTGGATATCAATTAAGCTCCTTTTTTTTATTTTAGTTTATTTACAGCCTATCAAAGTGTTCGAACTATCTAAGTATCGAATTATCTAAGTTCTAAAAGGCCATTTTTACCGCCAAATAAAACAGCATAAAACAACAAGCCATCGATAACGCCCAAATGATAGAGCGTAAAGTTGGCAGGTTAACGATATAAGCGATGGCATAAATTAGCCGTAAAGCCACGTACAACACAGCCAGATAGTTGACCACAACTTGGGGCACAAAAAACAACATGGCAACGATCACTGCGGCTAAAAATATCGGCAAACTCTCGAAGCTATTTTGCTGCGCAGCATAAGCACGCGCTGCCCTACCACTAAACTTAGCGACTACTTCACGGGGATGACTATTGTCAGCCATACTAAATCCACCCAGAGCCTTAGCCAGCATGGCAAGCAAAAAAGGTAGGGCACTGGCAATTATCATAGTCCAGATAGCCACATTTGCAGTGTCTGGTATTAAGGCAAAGAACCAACTCATCATATCTTCCTTAGGTTTCGACTAATCATTTACTGCCTATTTAATTTATTAGTTAGTTAGTTATTGATTACTAGGCTTGCCCTGAGAGCTGTGGCCTGAGATTAACTGGCAACCACTTCAAAGCTATGGGTAATATGCACCCCACCGTCCGCTAGCATTTTGCTGGCTGAGCAGTATTTGTCTGCAGACAGTGCCACTGCTTTTTCTACTTGTTTTTCTTTGACGTTATTACCGGTCACCACAAAATGCAGATGAATGTCGGTATATACCGCTGGTACCGTATCGGCGCGAACTGCGGATAACTCACAGCGCACATCTTGGATATCTTGACGGCTCTTTTGCAAAATACCGACCACATCATAGCTGGCACAGCCACCTAAACCTAATAAAACAAGCTCCATAGGACTGGCACCGGCTACTTTATTGGCATCAATATCAACTCTCTTGCCCGATGGCGCAGTACCAATAAAGTGTTTGTCCTCTTGCCAAGTCACATCGCCTTGTAGTGGCATAGATTTTGGATCTAGTCTTGGGGTGTCATTACTCATGATGCAGTCCTATTTACCTGTCTTAAGGTTGTTATATTTTTATAATAAGCTGGCTTATTTGCCAAAACAAAGTTAATCGTACCACGCTACGGGTGGGATGCAAATATGCTTCGCGTAATCGTTGTATTCAATTTAGCTTATCACTTCTATTGCTACCATTATTACTACTACAAAAAACAAAAAGGCTGAATAGTCATCACTATCCAGCCTTAGTCTTGTTTCGCTATAAATTGATGCGTTAATCCAAGTTAGAGCGTACTACTTAATTAATTCAATAAATACGCTGGTGAGGTCATCCTCATCGCCTGAAACATATGACACGCCAGCACTGCCCAAGAACGAGCCAAACTGACGAGACAATCCAAGGCTGGCCCCAAAGCTGTCCTCATCGAGACTGGCTTTTGGGCCGTTGAATGAGATATCAGATAAGGTATTGACCCGTGCTGTGACCTCTTTATGATTGTCGTCTAATAGCTTTTGATAATGCACATCACCAAAGACATTTAAAGCATTGCTCAACTGGCTACTAGCTTTAACTCCCAATGTTCCATAAATAGTATTGTACTTCTGCTTATCGAACTGCATGGCAATCGGATCATCCAAAGCCCCCTCCTTAATCGCATCTAGCTTAACTCGGTTGGCAGTAGCACCAAGATAGGGCGTTATGGTGGTATTGGCAAACTGGGTCAGGTCGTTTAATCGCATTGGATAACCTGCTTGTAGCGACGCATAATAGCGACTACCATCGACATCAGATTTATAATTCTCAGTATAATTATCTAGGCTTACCTTACGGTTTATCTCCATATCAATAGTGCTATAGCCTAGTGCCCCATTTAACTGCACTTTGCCTAAATTATGGCTGTGATACAGACCTAGCCCCAGCTCATCAAAGTCAACCTTGTCCAAGCCACTACGCTGGTTACTGTCTAGCTCTGATTGACTCAGATTGGCATAAACCCCCGTCATCGCATTCGGTGAACCGCTATGAGTGAAGTCTAGTCCCATTAATAGCTGTGCATTACCACTACTCTCAAACCCAGCCACATCTAGAGAATTAATATTTGCAGATACCCATCCCTCAGGACTGATGCTTTGAGTACTGTAATTTTGGCTTTGGCGCTGATTGATGTGGGTTTGTAAGCGCTCGTTGGTGGCTAATCCCGACTGGGTGGCAATATGCGGTAACACACTGACCTGACTTGGTGCAGTTACTACTGCTGTGGCATAGTCGGCAATCATTTTATGAGCACGGCCCGTAGGATGAATACTGTCTGCAAAGAAGTAGCTGTTCTCTGCCCCTTCTTTAACGAGATTCTCTCTACCACACTCCAAAGAGCTGACAGAGCCGCAAGCTGTTTTACTCGTATTGTTAAAGCCATAAGCAGATGGATTTTTTGCAACTTTTTGTAATAAACTAAAGGTATCTAACGGAATGACGTTGGCCCCAGTATTTTTTGCCCCTTGATATAAAGCATCATTGTACTGAGCAGACATCCCAGTACCAAAGGCCTGTAAGCCCTCTCCTGCTGCTGCAAGAAATGGCGTGAGTCCAACATCAGGAATATTTGGCACCAAAATATAATTGGCGCCATTAGTATGTAGCTTGTTGATAACGCCCACTTGGTCCTGTACAGCTTCAGAGATTATCGTATCTTTGTTTGGCAAATCCTCTACCACTGCCAATAGATCATTGGCCCCAATCCAGACTGAATACAGTCCCTTAGAATCCACGTTATTATTTTCTAAATAGCTATCCAGCTGCGTCTTAGCAGAAGCAACAGGTAACCCTTCTCTTTCAACCTCCTTTCCTGCTCGTGCCCCACCAATAGCATAGTTATTACCTGTTTGACTGCCGTCTATGGTGTTAGCTGTAGAGGTCAAGCCTAGACTTGCGGCAAAGGGGGTAGCCCAAGTGTTATCAGGATTGGTGGTGAACTGACCGGACTCTTCTTTATCTAGTACCGGCTTAAAATAGCCGCCATCAGTCAAGCTATCACCAAAGAAGGTGATGCTACTATAATCATTGGCATGAGCAATTCCCATACCAGATAAGGTAATGGCCAATATCGCTTTAGATAAAGTTTTTATGGCAGGGAATTGAGCCCTTTTTTTGGAGCAATAAGAGGTGGGGGTATGTGCAGACATCTCGACTTCCTTGTCGTTAATTAACGGTTAATTATTTACTAAATAAATTATAAACCCATGGTGAACAAGTGTACACAACAATCCTAATATAGGCAATAAATTCAGCATTTATTTAGTAATACCTCCCTATGCTATATCAGTTGCAACACTATGACTATCCTTTAATTTTACTCTCATCCTATGCCTGCTCTATGCACAGATACTTTATTGATTTTATTAAACTTTATAACTTGTGAGCCAATCTCATTGTTAACGGCAGCTAACTGCTTAGTTGCAACCTTCTAGCGAGGCTGTGAAACATTTTATATCAAAATATAATTACCATTTAACGTCAAATACTGGTTTAATATAGGCAATGATTTTCAGTTTGTCTGATTTCTGTTAACCCGAGGCAATTAAAACGATAACAGATAGCCAAAGTTAATTTTGAAACGGCAAATTGATTGTATTTCAACATTTTTTAAATTAAGGTTTTCGTCATGATTGATGCAGACGGCTTTAGAGCCAATGTCGGTATCATCTTGGCAAATACACAAGGACAAGTACTATGGGCGAAACGAGTTGGTCATGATTCTTGGCAGTTCCCGCAAGGCGGTATCGATGAGGGAGAAACACCTCTAGATGCCATGTACCGAGAGCTGTGGGAGGAGGTAGGCTTATACCCTCGACACGTTAAGCTTTTGGCGGCGACTGACAACTGGCTAAGGTATCGCTTACCCAAACGTTACATACGTCATGGGCAGCATCCTTTGTGTATTGGGCAAAAACAAAAGTGGTTTTTGCTACAGCTAGATGAGCCGAATACTGAACACATCCGCTTTGACACCTCAAAGCCAGAATTTGACCATTGGGAATGGGTCAGCTACTGGTATCCGCTGGGTCAAGTGGTTCATTTTAAGCGAGGCGTGTATCGCCGTGCACTGCGAGAGCTGGCACGTGAGTTACCGCTAAAAAAAGAGCTGATTTTACCTGAGACTACTAACCATCTTTTGCAGGTTTAATAACTAAAAGGTTAATCTCTCAAATCTCTTTTGCTTAATTTGATTGCTATTTATTTTGTATTTTATTGTTTTACTAAAAGAGGCCTGTATCTATTGATACGGGCCTCTTTTTTTGTGTTATGAGTTACTTGATGGGCTAGATAGGGTAACAATACCAGCAGTTAAGGTTTAATAGCTACTTTTAACACCCCATCGCGTTGATGCATAAATAAGTCATAAGCCTCGACGATATCATCCAAAGCATAGGTATGCGTCACCATCTCAGAAAGATCAATACGTCCTGACTCAATAACATTCATCAAACGGCGCATACGCTCTTTACCGCCTGGGCATAAAGCGGTGCGGATGGTGTGATCACCCAGACCAGCCGCAAAGTGAGCCATAGGAATGGTTAAGTCTTCTGAATAAACGCCTAAACTTGAAAAAGTACCGCCAGGTTTAAGGATTTTTAGACCTTGCTCAAAAGTCGACTGTAGACCGAGTGCTTCGATACTGCTGTCGACCCCGCGCCCACCCGTAAGCTTCATGATCTCATCTACTACATCAACTTCTTTGAAATTCAAAGTAACATCAGCACCCATCTTTTTTGCCATTGCCAAACGCTCATTATTACCATCAATCGCAATAATAGTGGACGCTCCTTTTAGCTTGGCCCCTGCTGTGGCGCACAAGCCAATAGGACCTTGCGCAAAAACAGCCACCACATCACCAATTTGAATATTGGCGTTTTCGGCGCCTTTAAAACCTGTTGACATAATATCGGGGCACATTAATACCTGCTCATCTGTGAGACCATCAGGTATAGGAGCTAAATTGGCCTGCGCATCAGGCACCAACACATACTCAGCTTGGGTGCCGTCGATAATATTACCAAAGCGCCAACCGCCTGTGGCTTTGTAGCCATGACAAGCACAGGTTCCATCGGGCTGAATATAGCCGCCATCTTGAGAGGGAAAACCATCTTGACAGGCATAGGAACTAAAGCTGGGACAAATAGCACCAGCGATGACCCTTTGCCCCTCTTTATAACCCATTACCGCACTGCCTAGTTTTTCAATGACTCCAACAGGCTCATGGCCTATAGTCAGCCCTTGCTCAACGGGATATTCCCCTTTGAAAATATGGATATCCGTACCACAAATCGTGGTGGTGGTGATTTTTATTAAGGCATCGTTTGGACCGACATCGGGGATCTTTTTATCGGTAATCTCTATCTTGCCCGGCTCTATAAATATCAGTGACTTCATCATACTCATGATTTACCTTCCTTGTGTTTCGCATCAGTTTAAACAACTTTATTGGCTTACCACTATCTACAATATACCTGCCGTATATGACAAGATAGTAACCACTGTGGCTTTATTGTGGAGTTTGGTAACCATTGATAAGCTCAAGTATGAATCGGTCTTTTATGTTTTAGCCTTAAATATTAACTAACTTAGTTATGTTGTGGCTGGTACTCGTGACTAACTAAGGATAGCTTAGGCACAGATTTTAGCTGGGCCTTCTCATCTTGTAGCTGTTGTTGATTTTGGTCATTACAGATCCGGTGCATAATCAAGATACTCTGAGTACGAGTACCATAATTTGGCATCTCAGGAGTATCAATACAAATCGAGGATAGAGCCTGCTCTAAAGCAGAGGGCATACCGGTATCAGGCAGCTGATCATCAGGGGCTTGCTGTGTATCGGTTAGTACGTTCCACGCCGCAGGTAGCCAATAATCCCTATCTCCCTGATGAAACTCCAAGCTTTCATTAATTAACGGCAGTACCTCTTGGCGTACCCTTCCCCGCAGACGCTCTGACTTAAACCAAGCATCATCGGGTTGACCATTGGAGATAATATGTAACCCGCTGTGTAGCGGCGTAGGTGGATAGCCACGGTTATTAACCAGCACTGCTTGTTTGTCATCGCCGATAATTAAGTTGAAGCCGGCATAAGCCTGCAAATCCACCTGCCTAGCATAGGCCAAAGGCGATAAGTCACTGCTCAAAAAGTCGGTAACCAGCTCTCCTCGAGAACGCTGATCTGGGGCAGCCTGCACTCCATCTCGGAAATTCAACACCGCTGCCCAGCGTCCATTTTGACTAAATACACTCTCTGACTGTGCATTACCTGATAGTAATGGCTGCTGATGAATGCCAAGCCAAGTGCCGCCACTTTGATCATCACGACCAGCATAGATAGGTAAATCAGGCCATTGATGTACCGATGTGGTAGGTCGATTAAAAAACTCATCTCTATTAGATAGCAGTACCAAAGGCAGCTCATCAAATAATTGCCAAGCGATGGCGGCGATACACATACAGTTTCCTTTTACCTTCTATATTCGGTTAATACTCATGGTCCCAATTTTACAGTCTAATCCTATTTATGACAGTAGCTTTTTTTAAATAAGCCATGAGTTACCGCTTGTTTTATTAAGCGGATTCCAGTCAATGAAACTAATCACAACTTTTATCGCTATAAGTACGCAGTTGTTCATCACTATAAACGACTCTTTTAAGTGCATCTAAAAAGTACAAATTAATCACAATGGTTCAAAAACAGCCTGACTCGTTATTTAAAACAGTGGTTTTGGTGCATTTTTTGTATTTCGGCTTGGCATAAATATTGAAATAGTATGGATAGTCAGCAACGAATTTAAACTTAACTTACATTGCTGTTATTTTTTACTAGGAGAATTAAATGTCTTTAATGCCTACTTTGGCTCAAGCTACCGCTACTAACTCATCTAAATCGGCTCAGACCAACATCAAATC
>JAHHUJ010000092.1 GCA_020024075.1 Psychrobacter sp. | reverse complement strand
CGGCCCACATAATCGGGATGGCTATACTCTATAGCGGGGCCATCATTCTGACCTCGGTGATGTGCTTGCCAGCCATTTTTTAGCAGATAATCAGTAATAAGAGCTGACTGGGCATGCTGAGCAAAAAACAAATCCCTATTGTCCGTAGTCTGCATAAATTCAATAAAGCGGTAGGTTACCGGACGTGTTTTGACATAGTCCAAAGCGGCAAGCAAGCTGTCGTAAGCAGTATCTTCCATCAAGATACCGTTGAGCTTAAGCTTAATGTCTGTGGTGGCTAACAGCTTATCCATATCTTGCAATAGCTGAGGCAACATATCAAAGCCGGTCATCTGCTTAAAAGTCGCTGGATCAAAGCTATCGACACTTATATTTAACTGATCTAGGCCTGCTTGCTGCCAATTGGACAGATGCTTGCCCAATTTATAACCATTGCTGGTCATCGCCACCGTTTCGATGCCAGACGTAGCTTTTATTTGCTCGATAATCTGAGTCACATCTTTACGAATGGACGGCTCTCCGCCAGTTAGACGCACCTTTTTTGTGCCCACTTCTGCGAAGGCCTTGATTAACACCGCAATCTCTTGCAGCGTCAGCTCATTGTCCGGACGTTTGCCTTGATAGCCATTAGGCAAACAGTAGCCGCAGCGAAAGTTACAAAAGTCAGTAATTGATAGGCGCAAATAGGTCAAGCGACGCGAAAACCCATCGGTTAATAGGCTGTCATCTTTGTCCGCTTGCGAGGTGAGGTTGTTGGCAGTCACAGTCGACACTGAGCTTTTGGCCAATTTAGAAAAAACCGTAGACAATGCAGAGTCGCTCAGTGCAGAAACAGTATTAACAGTATCAACTGATGACATCAGACCATGACCAGCAAACATAACTGAATTGGGGGAAGGTGTGTATAGCCTAGCTTTCCCTAGGTTGGAATTAAGAAGGGTCATATGGGGTACCGTAGTCATTGATAGTTAATGTGCTCTAAGCGTTGCCTCAGGTTGTGAATGGATCTTCTATGAAGGAAGGTTGAATAATAGGTAGTATAACAGGTTGATGAGCAATAGATACTCACTCTAAAGAAGGCCCTGCTCTAGGCCATCTACCTCTTTAGTAGTATGTTGTTTGTACTATTTATCAAGGCTATCAAGGTAGATGACCGGCAGCTTACTGTCCCTCGTCTAGACGGTTGCCATTGTTTAATACTTATTAAAAATTAATCGTGGTAATAGTCAATAACGGTAAGCACCAATAGCAGTAATGTCAATAACGCTAAGCACCAATAATAGTTAGTACCAAGGAAAAGGTTGTATCGTTACCTTATCACCTGCGGCCAGACTGCCTGAATCTTTTGGTAGTATAATTAAGCAATTGGCCAAGCTTAACTGCTTAATACGGTGTGAATCTTGCTTGCCAGCAGTCTTCACCACATACTCCCCCCCTACTGTACTTGGGCTATCTGTATTTGGGCTATCTGTTTTTTGACTAAAAATACCACGCTGAAAATCAGCTCGACCCGGTGACTTTTTGATATCATTGGCCAAGCTCGCCGTCAGTGTTAACGGCTGTGGAATGTCTGCCACATTAATGCCTGATAAGCGCCATAATGCAGGGATAATAAATTGTAGACTGCCCACCACAGAGGATAAGGGATTACCCGGTAGACCGAAATACAATACCGGTACGTCTAGGCCTTCGGTAAGCTCCCCAAACACAAAGGGCTTGCCCGGTTTCATCGCTACTTTATAGTGATTAATCTGACCCAGCTCTTCAATCACTGTGGTCAAAAAGTCATAATCGCCCACCGAAACCCCAGCAGTTGAAATCAGTACATCACACTCTTGCATAGCGCTGCGTACCGCCTTCTTGGTCAACTCCAAATGATCGGGAATAATACCGTAATCCTGAATGACTAGAGGCAGATGGCTAAACATACTCTTTAAAGTTGGGGTGTTGGAGTTATAAATTTGTGCCGACGTTTGTAATGGCTCACCCACCGCCACCAGCTCATCCCCTGTGGCTAAGATGCCCACAGTGAGGGACTTATAGACTTCAACCTTGGCCACACCTAAGTTAGCCAGTAAGCTAATGTCAGCAGGATTTAAGCGTTTGCCAGTCTCCAATACCACCTCACCCGCTTCAATCTCCTCGCCCTGTTTACGAATATTGTTATCAACTTTGGCAGCTTGGGTCAGCTCAATGCTATACGTCTGCGACTTATCAATGCTATCTTTGATATCTGCAAAATTGGTGTTCTCTTGCATCACCACCGTATCACAGTCGCTAGGCACCACCGCTCCAGTAAAGATGCGCACCCCTTGACCGGGCTTTAGACTGCCTTTGTAAGGTGACCCAGCCTGCGACTCCCCAACGATATCAATGCTCGTGCCTTGCTCAAGCGTGCTGCCCTTAGCAATACCATAACCATCCATCGCCGATAAGTTCTGGCGTGGTACATCAAAGGGCGAGGTAATATTGGTAGCCAAAATATGATTGTGACTGGCCAATAAATCCCGTGTCTCTGTGGCACGCTTAGCAAATGGCAAGTCTTGGTCATTATAAGCGGTGATACGCTCGGTAATGGCAGCTTTTAACTCAGCAACAGTAATCATAAAATCGCTCTCTAGGGTGATAATTGTTCGGGTTGTTAGATAAGATTGAGCTTAGATTGAGGCTTAGTGAGATTTTGGCTTAGACTAATACTTAATTCATCTCTACCAAAGCCTGTTGATCGGCTTGCACAAAGTGTAGCAACAAGTCAGTTAACGCCGGATAAACCTCTGTCTTTACTCGGATACCTTGGCAACGCTCATTAAACTTCGGCAACCAGTTTAACAAAGCACTTTGCAAAAATTCACTTTGCTCAGCGGCGATGAGCTCTGGGTCTGTGTCTTCTGCCTCAATATCGCTACCATGCTGGATCCATAAGCTCAATACTTGCAGATAAATACTTAAATGGTCCTTTGGCTCCCGAAAGTCAGGATGCAAATCCAGCTCATGCTCGGCCAAAAACTGACTCATTTGCTGCGCCGGCTTACCATACAGCATCTTATCAGCATCTAAAAAATAAGAAGCATAAGGCGGAGCACTTTGATGACCGCTTAATAAGAACATATGCGCAAAATCTGCCGCCAATTCAAGAGCTCTGTCCGCTTCAGGGATAACTTTCAGGTTATTTAATGCCTTTTGCAGTCGCTCACTTTGCTCTTGTAAACCTAACTCTGAAAAAGCTTGGTGCAAAGCTGGGTATTGTTGCTGTAGCTCAGCCAAGTTTTGTTTATTGAACTCACGAGCAAAAATTTCTGCAAACCAGCGATACAAAGCCGCACGCGCTTTATTGGCTGCTTGCCATTGTTGTTCATTATTCATGGGAATTCCATTACTCTAAAGGATTATTAGATGCATTTACTATGCCACTGCTAACTCTGCCACTACTATACTAGCGAAAACACTCACTAAAACATAGAACAAGGGCCCTGCTCAAACTTTAAGCAAAGCCCCTGCTCTATATCATGAACGCTATTAAAGCTATTAAAGTTGCGAAAGCTATTAAAAAGTTGCGAAAGTTATTAAAGCCAACCAGACCGACTTGCTCCACAAGCCAAGACTGGCTGTTGTGTGTCCCTAGACTTTATCTTCGCTAGCAGGTGAGCCATCTGGGTTGACATAAGTAGGCCCACCAAACGAGGTAACGGCAGGTGCTTTACCCTCAAACTTCTCAATATCCACCAGACAAGTATTGGCACTCGGTCCTTGAGCCAACATTGAAGTCCCAATGTCTAAGGTCAAGGTATTGGGGTCACCATACGTATCTAATGCCCCAACCTCTGGACCGGTTGGACCGTACCACGCCCCTTCTTGAATACGAATAACGCCTGGCGGGAAGTTGCCCGAAATTACCGCACCGGCCAGCAGTTGACCACGGTCATTATAGACTCGAACCAAGTCACCATCTTTAATACCACGGGCCTTGGCATCTTCTGGACCAATGTAACAAGGCTCACGATCCTGTACAGTATAAGTCGCTCTACGCTCCTCAGACTCACAAGTTTGGGAATGCAAACGGGTATCAGGGTGTACAGATTGCAACCACAGAGGGTATTTATCTGAGCCTGGACCACCATGAGATCGTTCTGTTTTTTCTATCCAAATAGGATGACCTTTACAGTCTTCATAACCATAGCTAGCAATCTTACGGCTACTTATCTCGATGAAACCTGAAGGAGTGCCTAAAGCGTTTACCTCTGGGTCTTCGCGGAAATCTGCGTGACGAACCCAGTTATCCCCTTCTGGGAATAACACATAGCCTTTTTCCCAGAAATCTTTGAATTCTGGCATATAAAAATCTTTTTTTAAGTTCTCAGCACGGCAATTTTCATACAGCTGCTCAATCCACTGCATCTCATTCATTGCACGGCTGTACTCGACTTCGCGGCCCATACGCTTAGTAAACTCATACCAGATATCAAAGTCTGACTTTGAGTGATATAGCGGATCCACTAGCTTCTGCATGGCAATAACGCCACGGTTACTGTACGACCCATAGGCATCTATGTCATTACGCTCATAAGGGGTACAGGCCGGTAATACAATATCAGCGAAACGACAGGTGGCAGTCCAGTTATAATCCACGGACACCACCGTTTCCATATTGCGATACCCTTTCTTCATGCGGTTACGGTCTTGGTGACGGTGCCACTGATTACTACCGGTAAAGATGCCCATTTTTAGAGGTGGCAAGGTAACTTCATGTCCATTAAAGTTAATCTTCTTACCAGGCTCGAGTAGACAGTCCACCATACGTGCTACGGGGATGACTGAACTATAACCATTGAAGTCGTCATTGTCGTATTTAGGCTTACGACCGGTATCTAAGTTCAAGGGGAAAGCGCCTGGCATTGAGGCCCCTGAAGCAGGGACTCCCACAGAGCTATAATGATGTGAGTAACTGATACCACCACCTGGCAGACCAATTTGACCCAACATAGTAGCAATGATTGCTCCCATCCAGTAAGGCTGCTCACCATGCTGCTGACGCTGAATGGCCCAACCAAAACAAAGCTGAGTACGGCTTTTGGCCATTTTGCGCGCCAACTTACGAATTCTATCTGCATCAATACCACAAATCTTGGCAGCCCACTCTGGTGTTTTCTCAACCTTATCTTCGGTCTTACCCATTAAATACGGGGTAAATTCATCTAGACCCAAGGCATACATATCGACAAACTCTTTATCATAGAGCTTCTCGGTATATAAAGTGTGGGCAATACCTAGCATGAAGGCCACGTCAGTCATTGGATTGACGAACTGGTGCTCACACTCAAGGAAGTTTTGGGTTTTGCTCTTCACTGGGTCAATACAGATGACCTCGATCTCTTTATTTTTAACTTTTTCACGCAGAATATCTAAATACTGATAGGCTTCATGAGTCTCAGTATTCCAGCCTACCTGTAAGTTCTTAACAGGGTCATTGGCCCAAAAGATAACCAGATCGGAATTCTCTAAAATTAATGGCCAAGATGTCCCTTGCGAGTACACTTCTGTCGATCCTAAGATGTACGGCAAAATTATCTGACCCGCACCGGTGGAGTAATCCCCCGCAGTACCCACACTCTTACCATGCATCGCAATGGCACGTAACATATGGTTGCCACAGCTATGAATGTTACCTACCGAGCGCCAACCGACGTTTGCAGTATGTAGTGCCCAAGGCCCATAGTCTTTTTGGATACGCTCAAGCTCTTCATAAAGAATGTCTAATGCTTCATCCCAGCTAACCCGGACAAAGCGGTTGTCACCACGTTGTGAGGTGTCGCTATGTTGACGGTTTTTATACCAATCAACTCTGATCATTGGATAACGCACGCGTGATGGGCTATAAATAATACCTGGCACCCCATCCAAGATCTTAGTCGGATGTTGATCAAATTCAAAAGGCTTAATCTCTACCAGCTTATCAGCTTCAACTCTGGCACGAAAAGCACCCCAGTGAGCGCCTGACACCTTCCAGCCACTCCAATCCTGCTTTTCAATAGCACCCTTCGCATTAGTTAAAACACTGTCATCGGCCAGTAGTGGCATAGGCAGCATCGCCGTCCCAGACAAAGCGGCTAGCGATTTTAAGAAGCCTCTACGGTTTAAGTTTTTCATAATGAATATACCTCTTATTCTCATGCTTAATAATGCATTAAGGTCTTGCTGTTTGGATAGCATTCTCAGGCGAACCTGGAGCGTGTTTACTACCAACGAAGTCTGATGAATTCAGCTGTAAATATTTCAGTACTAAGTTTGCTGAATCATCGTCCAAGTTGGTAAAGCCAACCATTCCACTAAATAGGCCTGGCCATTGATTAGCATCGTGTCCAGCTGGATTTGGCTGACGGTGACAGACGCTACAGTTATCTGCATAAGTCTGACCTGCGATATCCCACGCTGGCTCTAAGCTGTCCATTAATAGCCCATCTTCTACCCAGAACTGACCACTAACCTTTTGCCACTCAAGCCCTGTTATTGGGTCTTCTTTTGACTCTTTTACAGTGACAAGGTTCTCATCACGTGACAATTCTTTTTCGATAATGGCATCCACAATGTTCAGACCAAAGTGGGTATACCAAACGCGGCCAAAGCCTTTGTTCTTACGCCACATATCTAGCTCAATTTGAGTCATGCCTTTTTCATGAGCGATTACTTTAGCTGGGGCAGCCACTTCAATAGTCCCTGCCTCTTTAGTTTTATCAGCATCAAGATATAAAGGCTGTGGCACAATGTTGTAATAAGTTTTACCGACATCAATCTTGGTACTACCTGCTTCTGATACCAATGAATCAAACGCTGGGTTGTGCATACCTTCCATCACTGGTAATTCGTGGGCAATCCCTTTGTGACAATCTACACAACTGGCATCACGCTCTGCTGCACTACGCATAATCATCTGTGACGTGATGCGCATCTTGCTAAAGTCCATGCTTTCATAGTCATGGCAACTGCGACACTCTTTTGACTTATTGGCTTTAAAACGAGACCATTCTCGCTGAGCCAACACCCCACGATGAGCTAAGAACTTCTCACGGGTACCAATATCGCCCACAACATGGGATAACACTTCACGTGAGGCCTGCATCTTACGCGCAATCTTATCGGTGAAATCATGCGGTACGTGACAATCCTGACACTCAGCTCGAACCCCTGTACGATTCTGCCAGTGCACGGTTTTTTTTAGTTCAGGGAGCATATTGTCTTCCATGGTATGACATGACAAACAAAACTCCTCGCTGTTGGTGGCCTCTAAAGCTGTGTTAAAACCGCTCCAAAACCATACCCCCCCGATAAAACCGATTAGGAGTAATACGCCTAAACCAATTTTTGTTGCAGGTTGAAATAGAAGCCGACGCAGCCAGCTAAATAGGCGTTTAATTGCGTTCATGATAATTCCTTGCCATTTTTAACGTATCAAGGTAGAGAAATTAGATAAGTATCTCGTGTCGTAATGCTTGTGTCTTATAGCGTTTATGGATAAATTTTTGGCATAAACCAACTTATTTTGAATCACATTAGGTTGGCGGTCCCCAAAAAAACATTTGACCAAACCAAACGATAAAGCCATAGGCACAGATGAATAATATGGCAATTAATGGTAGGGCAATAAAAGACATGACCAATGCCAATAACCACTGGTGTTTCAGAGGTTTATCTTGTGATTGCATAGGTTTCTCCTTATGGTTATTTCAATAATTCTTATTTTGAGAAGCATGCTTTGATAGTTCTATTCTGATATTTAGGCACGAACCGTTGGAAATCTAAGTATTTGGATTGAAGCTAAGTATTTGGATTGAAACTAAGTATTTGGATGCAAGCACAGCCAATTAATTAACTAATTTATTGACTGTTCAAGAAATAATTTGATTTAGCTAAGTTTAGTTATATAT
>JAHHUJ010000091.1 GCA_020024075.1 Psychrobacter sp. | reverse complement strand
AACTAGATAAATTCAACTAATGTCGTTATAGTGTTTATCAAGTGTTAAGGGCAAGTGTTATTACACTACAATTTAAGTCAATCTCAATAAGCTTCATGGAAGATTAGAAGGAAGGCTTAAGAAACAAACATTTACAATATACTCAAATTTATGCTGGATTTATTGCTAAAGTAGCTATTACCTAGCATTAAAAATGCGAGTTAAATAAAAGCTTCTTTAGTTTTAGTTAAAAAAACCAAAATAGTAGAAGCGTTTATTTCACCCAACCCATCCCCAATCAAGGAGACAATTGATGTCAACTTATAAGTCAGCTATTGACCATATCCGTGAAATCAAAGCAAAACATGGTAACTGGCAGAACATCAGTGAAGCTGATGCTGCACGTATGATGGTTCAAAACCGTTTCAAAACTGGTCTTGATATCGCTAAATACACAGCTGCTATCATGCGTAAAGACATGGCCGAATACGATGCTGATCCTTCACAGTACACTCAGTCTCTAGGTGCATGGCATGGTTTTATCGCTCAACAAACTATGTATGCTAAGAAAAAATACTTTGGCACTACTAACAAAACTTACATCTACCTTTCAGGTTGGATGGTTGCTGCCCTACGTTCAGAGCTTGGTCCATTACCTGACCAATCAATGCACGAAAAAACTACTGTGCCTCAACTAATCGAAGAAATCTACACTTTCTTACGTCAAGCTGATGCTAAAGTATTAAACGACTACTTCCGTGAGCTAAACGCTGCTAAAGAAGCGGGTCAAGATACTACTGAAATCGAAGAAAAAATCAACAACTTTGATTCACACGTTGTGCCAATCATTGCTGACATCGACGCAGGTTTTGGTAATGAAGAAGCCACTTACCTACTAACTAAAGCTATGATCGAAGCTGGTGCTTGTGCTATCCAGATCGAAAACCAAGTATCAGACGCTAAGCAGTGTGGCCACCAAGCTGGTAAAGTAACTGTACCACATGAAGACTTCATCTCTAAGCTAAACGCTATCCGTTATGCGTTCTTAGAACTTGGTGTTGACGACGGTGTTATCGTTGCTCGTACTGACTCAGAAGGTGCTTCACTAACTCAGAAAATCCCAGTATCTGAGCAACCAGGTGACCTAGCTTCTAAATACATCGACTTCATCGACGTTGAAGAAATCGACATCGCTGATGCAAAAGAAAACGATGTACTATTAAAGCGTGATGGCAAATTAGTTCGCCCAGTTCGCCTAGCTAACGGTCTATATCAGTTCCGTGAAGAAACTAACATCGACCGCGTTGTACTTGACTGTGTAACTGCTCTAGAGAACGGTGCTGACCTTCTATGGATCGAAACACCTACTCCAGACGTTGCACACATCAAATCAATGGTTGACCGTATTAAAGAGCAACGCCCAGAAGCGAAGCTTGTATACAACAACAGCCCATCGTTCAACTGGACTCTAAACTTCCGTAAGCAAGTTATCGCTAAGTGGGAAGAAGAAGGTAAAGACGTATCAGCATACGACAAGAACAACTTGATGAGTGCTGACTATGATGGTACTGAATTAGACGCTGCTGCTGACCAAGCTGCGAAGAACTTCCAAAAAGATGCGTCACGTGAAGCAGGTGTATTCCATCACCTAATCACTCTACCTACTTACCACACTACTGCTCTTAGCGTGCACGAACTTGCTAAAGGCTACTTCGGTGAAGATGGTATGCTTGCTTATGCAGCTGGCGTACAACGTAAAGAAATCCGTGAAGGTATCTCTTGCGTTAAACACCAAGCAATGGCTGGTTCAGACTTAGGTGATGATCACAAAGAGATCTTCTCTGGTGAAATGGCTCTTAAAGCTGGCGGTGAGAAAAACACAATGAACCAGTTCTAAGACTTCTTTATAAAAGATTCTTAGTTCCTCATTGAATAAAAAGTCGCTCTAACTTCGGTTAGGGCGATTTTTTATTCCTAGTTAATTAGTTTATAGTATATTCTTCCGAATGTTTTATGAGTAAAAAACCACTTTACCCTTCTCCACTGTATTTATTTCATCAATCTGTGTTTATTTCATCAATCTGTCACGTTAATCCACTTGTTATTATTCTTAACATATCCTAGGATATTCAATACACATTATACCGCTTATATATAATCTCCTAGATTAAAAACGTTAATCATAATAAGTACTTATATACCCTTTCTATGAGTTGAAACTCGAGGACACATCATGCAAGAAATTGAGCTGAAATTTTTAGTACCAGAATACAAAGTTGACTCGTTAATGCGCCAGGCTAAAATAAAGTCATCAAATACTACCCAATTAGCCGCACACTACTATGATACCGCTGACAATACCCTAGCTCAGTCTGGCATGGCTCTAAGAATCCGTAAAGAGGGCGATACTTGGGTACAGACTTTAAAGTCTAATGGAGATGGTATGGCCTCTCGCGGGGAACAAAATAATATTCTCGATGAAGCTCAAGTCAATGAGGCTATCAAAACCGATAGTTTATACCCTGATCTTTCTGTTTATGAAGATTTAGATATAGAAAAGATCATATTGAGCTCGAACCAAGAATTAAGTTCGGACCAAAAATTGAGCTCGGACCCAGAACAGTCTTCTGACAAGTTAAAATGCATCTATATCACTGATATTGAGCGCACCACTCGACTTATTAAAGGTGATTCGGGACTAATTGAGATGGCTTATGATGAAGGCTCCGTCATTCATGGTGAAGATTCACAAATTAGCAAACCTATCTTAGAGCTGGAATTTGAGCTTATTGAAGGTGATGTCTCATTCTTATTTGACGTAGCTAAAACCTGGGCTAGACGCTATAACCTATGCTTATCTACTGTCACTAAAGCAGAACGCGGTGGACTAATGTTAGCCGGTAAAGATCATGCTGACGCCACTAAGTCTGATTTAAAAAAATTAGCTTTCGATAAAAATATAAGCCAGCCCCAATTTATACGCGCCGTAGTTCATAACTGTATGCTGCAAATCTTACCTAATGTTAGCGCTATCGCTGCCGGCAGTACCGATGGCAATCACGTCCATCAATTGCGTGTAGGCATTAGAAGACTGCGCACTGCCCTAAAATTCTTTAGTGAGTTCTCCTCACAGCTAAATCCTGAATGGGGACCTATCTTAAAACAAACCTTTGGTTTATTAGGTGAATATCGTGACCGTGAAATTTTAGAAGTTAAAACCCAGCCTATGCTAGAAGCTTTAGATGGGCCACACGTAGACTGGTCAGCGGAGCGTGAGTCTATTAAGATCAAACCTATTGATGCGCTTAGAGCTCCTGATTTTCAAATAACATTACTCGAATTAATAGAATACACAATGAGTCCTGCTAAAAAGGACAAACCGCTTAACCAAGGCAACGCTAAGCAGCAGACTGTCAAAATCTTAGAGTCGTTATACAAAAAAATCAGCAAAGCCAGTGAAAAGTTTGCCTCATTAGACATTGAAGCACAGCACGATGTAAGAAAACGCCTAAAAAGTCTACGCTACATCAGTGAATTTGTCAGCCCTATGTACAAAAAGAAAAAAACCAAAGCTTTTTTACAATATCTAGAGCCAGCTCAAGAGCTTTTAGGCGAATATAATGATGATATCGTTGGCCAATATTTTTATAGACAAAAGACAGAGTCTGACCCTGCAGCTTGGTTTGCTGTTGGCTATTTTAGTGCTCAAGAAAGTCATGCCGCATTAGAGTGTGCAGAGAGTCTTAAACTAATAAAAAATGCTCCTAAGTTTTGGTAAAAAGATCAGTTGATAAATAACCAAAAAAAACTTGCGCTTAGCAAATGACTAAGAGCAAGCTTTTTTTGGTAATCTTCTTTTATTTAGTGGCATATAGTCCTCTATACACTATTGCCGATTAACCTGCAATAATCTCCACCGGAGTTCCCTCCTCTACCTGATCAAATAGCCACACCAGCTCTTCATTACGCATACGCACACAGCCATGCGAGAGTGGTTGCCCCATAGGCTCTGTATCTGGGGTTCCATGAATATAAATATAGCGTTGATAGGTATCACAGCAGCCTTGCTCATTCACCCCTTTATTACGACCTTCTTCACAGCCGCTCAACCAAAGAATACGACTTAAAATCCAATCACGATTGGGATATGCCTCACCTAGCTTTTCATCATATATCTCACCAGTTGCTACTCTACCCACAAAGACACTATTAATGGGAGTATTAGCCCCTATTTTATCAGCAATAAAATGCTTCCCTAAGGGAGTACAACCACTGCCTTCTTGACTGCCTATCCCATTTTTTGCAGTTGAGATAATAAATTCATGGCTGTCACAATCACCTTGCTCATGAGGCATAATTAATGTAAGGGTCTGCTTGGCAATATTGACAACAATCTTTGGGGTCTGCTTCTCAAATATTTTCAAATTTGGCATGATTGGTAAGCCTTATCATTAGATTATTAAAGATTACATTTAGAATGTATTTGGGCAACTTATGTGCAATAGAAGGTTGTAACTTAAGTAAATCGCCCTTATGATAACTACAAACAATTCATAGTAGTAGGTCTTATGACAGCTCTTTTACCCACCCGCGTGTCACTTTATGATTTTCTATTTGAAGATACCTTACCGATAGACTCTATCTTAGCGGATATAGGCGGCCTTTCAATACCTCAAGCCCGAATACTCATTGAAAATGGCATTCAGGCTATTATTAGTGGACTTATGGCTTACAACCAACAATATGGTGGGGATGCTGTACTAAAAAAGCTATTGAAACGCACTCAAATCAAAGATCTGCGTAAATATAACGCTTTTAATCTAAAAACCATGAACGCCGCTTATCAAAATGGTCATGCCATTAATGATACTCTATTTGCTTCTACTGAAATACAAAAGCTAGTATGCCAAAAGCTTGCTGATCAAACTCAATTATCAAACAGTCAACTGCGTCTTCTACTAGGGGCGCTAAGCCTACTTTGCTTACGAGAAATTGCTATATTAGCAGATTACGGACAATTAGATGCGCAAGAAATAGACTGCTGGTTTAGGCTACAACCCCAGTTCTTTGAGCTTAACCGCACCAATGCTGATGAGGTAAATCAGACCAAAACTCCTATACTAGCCTACAAGCTACCTAACTTTGACAATAGTTGGCATCAAATAACTGGCTATAAGCAGCCTACTATAACCGCTTCTACTCCTGCAGAACAAATACCTCATTACGCCAAAGTTATTGGCCGCACCCATCAAGCTACCTTAATCAATAATATATCCGCTGACAATGATCAGCTTATTGTCGATAATGCAAATAATAGTGAGGTATTAACCTTTGCTGCAATGCCCAATATATATCTACCTTATCAACGCTGGTTATTACAACTGGCAAAGATTTCAGATATTTATCTAAGCCGTAAACGTTTAAAGGTATCACCAGAACCAGTTCAACCACCCTCTAGACCATTTGTTAACTTTGGTTTTTTGGATAAAGATAGCAATAACAATAAGCAAAACGTCTCGAATAATCTAGCAGCGGGGCAAAGTAATACTCCTTTTTGGAAAAATCCCGTGCTAATTCTATTGGTATTGGTTCTTGGAGGATTAACCTTAATGGCCATTGGTAAATACCAATATAAAAAATCTCAAGTGATAGATACTCCGGCCCAAATTAGCAAAATAAAAGTCTAACAAACATTACCAACCAGAACTAACCTTCAAAGATGATAAATAAAAAAAAGTGCAAGCGTGATAGCTTGCACTCCAGATTACTTTTGGACTAAATTTATTTGGACAGGCTAATTACAGTTGATCAATAGCCATTTGGGTCAACACACGACCCCGTGCGGTTCTTAGCACATAACCTTGCTGAATTAAATAAGGCTCAATCACATCTTCTAAGGTACCTCTATCCTCAGCCATTGCAGCTGCAATAGCCTCTACTCCAGCAGGTCCCCCATCAAAGCGAGCATGAACCATCTCAATATAGCGTCTATCCAAGTGATCTAAGCCTCGTCTATCTACCGCCAGCATATCTAAAGCACTATCAGCGATATCGCCGGTAACCATTCCGTTAGATTTCACTTCAGCATAATCTCGAACTCGGCGCAATAAACGGTTCGCAATACGCGGTGTGCCTCGAGAGCGTCTAGCTACCTCAACCGCACCCTCATCCGTCATCTCCACTTTCATCAAGCGTGCCGAACGACTAACAATTGTCGTTAAGTCCTCAATATTATAAAACTCTAAGCGCTGAACAATACCAAATCTATCACGCAGCGGAGAGGTCAATAGCCCCGCTCGTGTCGTTGCTGCTACCAAAGTAAAGGGGGGCAAATCAAGCTTAATAGAGCGTGCGGCTGGCCCTTCTCCAATCATGATGTCTAACTGGAAGTCCTCCATTGCCGGATATAAGATTTCTTCGATAACCGGACTTAAGCGATGAATCTCATCAATAAATAACACATCCCCTTCTTCGAGGTTGGTCAACATGGCAGCTAAGTCGCCAGCTCGCTCTAGCACTGGACCTGAGGTTGAACGCAAATTACCACCCATTTCACGAGCAATAATATTGGCCAATGTGGTTTTACCTAAACCAGGAGGGCCAAAGATTAGAGTATGGTCTAAAGCCTCTTTTCTCCGCCGCGCCGCTTCGATGAAAACCTCCATCTGCTCACGTACAACTGGCTGACCAATATACTCTGCCAGTGTCCCTGGGCGAATATTACTATCCACCACATCATCTTGACGCTCTAAAGGATTAATTAGTCTATTTTCCATAATCTATTATAAATAACCTCATAAAATAACTAGCAAATAGCGCATCTATACTTATCAAAAGTCTGGATTAATCAAAAACATAAGGACAAAAAAATACGCTGAAGTAGTGCTTTCAGATATTAATTATATATCATTAACACTACTTTAGCGTAAGCCTTAAAGTTAGAAAATATTTTAAGGTTTTAATTATGCTGCAGCATGGAAGTGCTTCTTCAGAACTTCAAGACAACGCGTAATTTTTGCAGGTTGCTGGTCACGATCTAAAGTTACCGCATATAAAACAAAGTGCGGTAAAGCATATTCAGGAATAACTTCCACCAACTCACCAGATGCCAATTCTTTTTGTACATCAAGTGACATAACACGTACTAAGCCATGACCTTCTTTAGCTAAAGTAGTCGCCAAAAATACGTTGTTGGTCTGAATTCTAGAAGGAATTTTAACGCGATTCTTCTTACCAGTTTCAATGCTAATGAAGTCTAAAGTACTTGGATCCTTCATTAAATCAATGCTGATAAGTTGATGGTTAACTAAGTCTTTTGGCTTAGTAATCTTCTCATGCTGTCTTAAGTAGTGAGGAGATGCTACCAGCATTTGCTTAACTTCAGACAACGGATAAGTAGCCACGGAACTGTCTTTAATCTGTGGGCTCATACGAATAGCGATGTCAGCACGCTCATCAATCATATCAATATAATGGTTATCTGCTAGGAAATGAATGCTTAAATCATCATGAGCAGACATCCAAGTAGATAGAGCTGGAAGGATATGATTAACCCCTAACTCAGGAGTGGTTGCAATTCTTAAGCTACCAGCTAATTCATCACGTAGCTGGTTAACTTTAATACGCCCTTGATCTGCAGCAGCAACCACATCTTTAGCAGACTCATAGAAGCTAGCACCTGCTTCTGTTAAACTCAGTTTACGAGTAGATCTATGTAGCAGTACTACGCCTAAGTCTTTCTCAAGCGATCTGATTTGTTGGCTTACAGCACTTGTAGTGATACCTAGCTGTCTAGCTGCCCCACTAAATGAACCATGGCCGACAACACTGGCGAATACCGCCATGCCTCTTAAATTGTCTAACATCATTCTGAACACCTAACATATAAAATAAGTAGCATAGTATAACGTATTTAAACGGACAAATGTTGAGAAATTACAGACAAATGTTAAGTTTTTCCATTTTTAAAGTTTACTTTTTGTGAAAGCTAATTGTAGAAACATTGCAGCAGACATAAGTAATAATAAAAATGACTACTCAGCGTCGGTTAAAAGCTTCAAAT
>JAHHUJ010000090.1 GCA_020024075.1 Psychrobacter sp. | reverse complement strand
GTCTATGACTGCTCAAAAACAAGACATCTCTGACCCTGAAGTAGTCACTAAATTTGCCAATCTTGTGGGCAACGTCACTCATTTAAACCACTTATATGTATTGACGGTCGCAGATATGAATGCGACCAATCCTCAGCTTTGGAATAGCTGGCGTGCTAGCCTAATGAAGCAGCTTTATACCCAGACACGCCGAATCTTACGAGCAGATTTGGACGCCCCAACCAACCGTCAAGAAATGATTGCCACTACCCGTCAGCAAGCGTTAACTATGCTAGATAAAGTAGACAATCAGCATATGAATAGAGATGAGGTGTTGGCACTATGGGATGAGCTAGGCGATGAGTATTTCTTACGTGAAATCCCTGAAGCCATCATGTGGCATACTGAAGCTATTTTGAATCACCCACCAATTGGTAAGGCTTCAGATGCTAGCAGTGAGCCATTGATTGTACTCCGTGAGCATAGAGAATTAGCACTTGATGCGGTGCAAATCTTTATCTACACCCAAAATCAAGCCAATCTATTTGCGGTAACCATGGCCGTATTTGATCAGATGAACTTGGATGTATTAGACGCTAGAATCATTACTGCTACCCGTGACTTTGCTTTAGACTCTTATGTTTTACTAGACCGTCATGGCACGTTGTTAACCGATCCTGAGTCGCGCGAAGAGTTAAGCCGCCGCCTGATTGAAGCGTTCAAAAACCCAGAGAGTCCAAAGCTGGTACAAAAGCGTCTACCCCGTCGATTAAAGAATTTCCAAGTGCCAACCACTATTGACTTTAACTATAATGAAGCGAGTCGTCAGCACGTAATGAGTCTGACTACGCTGGATCAGCCTGGTTTATTAGCCCGTATCGGTCAAGTGTTTTTGAATGAGCAAATTGAGGTGCATGCGGCTCGAATTACCACTTTAGGAGAGCGCGCTGAAGATATGTTTTACATTAGTGATAGAGGCGATGCTATGCTAAGTGATGCCAAGCTTGAGCGCTTAAAGAGTATCTTGATACAACAGCTAACACCTTGCAATTGACCCAATAAAGCTAATTCTGAGCACTCCTCTTTTTATAGCTTATAGCATAAAAGCTCAAAGAAGAGCATAAACAATCAAAGAAGACCATAAGTAGACGACTCATGAACCCCAAATTAGACTTGCTACACCCTTACCCTTTTGCCAAAATGACCACACTTTTAGCTAACTCAACGCCTGCCAGTGAGTATGAGACCATTAAATTAGGTATCGGTGAGCCTAAACATCAGCCCCCTGCATTTGTGTTAGATGTATTGGCTGAGAATCTAAATAGAGTTCAGAACTACCCCAGCACCAATGGCCTACCTGAACTACGCCAAGCCATTGCTCAGTGGTTAATCCAGCGCTTTAACCTCACCAAAATCGATGCAGATTCACAAGTTATCCCAGTTATGGGTACTCGTGAGGCTTTATTTAGCTTTGTGCAAGCGGCTATTGACGACTCTCAAGTGACAAGCAGCACTGACAAACCTTTGGTAATCATGCCCAATCCTTTTTATCAAATCTATGAAGGAGCTACGTTATTAGCCGGGGCAGAGCCTTATTTCGTTGCGTGTAATGCTGACAATGAGTTTAAAGGTGATTACCGCTCTGTACCCAGTGAGATATGGCAACGCACCCAAATTGTCTTTGTTTGTAGCCCTAATAATCCTACTGGCGCTGTATTCAGTGAAGCTGACTGGCAGGCATTAATTGAGTTGTCTGATCAGTATGACTTTATCATTGCCAGTGATGAGTGTTATAGCGAGCTGTATTTTGATACGCCGCCGGTAGGTCTGCTAGAGGCCTGTGCCAATATGGGTCGCCACGACTATAAAAACTGTGTGGTTTTTCACTCATTATCGAAGCGCTCAAACTTACCAGGCCTACGCTCAGGCTTTGTGGCGGGTGATGCGAGCCGACTGAAACCCTACCTTCAATACCGTACTTATCAAGGCTGCGCCCTGCCCATCCACCATCAGTTGGCCTCTATTGCTGCTTGGCAAGATGAGGCTCATGTTGAAAACAACCGACAGCTTTATGCCCAAAAGTTCGACTTATGGATGAGTGAGCTTGGAGAGCCTCTAAAGCTCAATAAACCAGATGCTGGCTTCTACTTCTGGGTGCAAGTCCCCGAGCAATTTACAGATGAGCAAGGCGAGCCAGATGATGAAGCTTTTGTGAAAGCTTTATTTGAAAAAGTAAATATCCACGCCTTGGCCGGTCGCTATTTATCACGAGAGGTTAATGGCATCAATCCGGGTAAAGGCTTTGTCAGATTGGCTTTGGTAGCCAGTGTCGAGGAAAGCCAAGAAGCCATCACTCGTATTAAGGCACTGCTTAGCTAATCTTTACTTTGAATATTACTAAAATTATCCGCTGAACAATTAAAACCCAAACGATTACGATTACAATTAAATAAAAACATAACCAGGGAGTGGTTTATGACAAGGCTAGATTTTACCCAGCCTCCTTTTGACGTTTTAAGCTCAAGCGAACGTGAAAGTATCAAAAAGCAAACTCAAATTCGCTATTTGGCCAAAAATGAAGCCCTCACTGCTGAGGACTATAATTACTTTTATGTGGTTTTAAAGGGACGCATCCAACAAACGCTTAATGGAGATGAGCTGCATGACTTTGCAGCTACCAACTTTAGTAATGACTGGTTTGAGGCTCGAAACCAGCCAAGAAATGAGTTTGTCTTAATATCAGCTAGCGATAAGACCAGCCCTGACACCTCTCCAAGCATCTCTCAACCTCAACATCAACCTCAATATCAACCTCAACATCAACATCAAGCCCATAATACTTATAGCTATCATGCGCTAGAAGACAGTTTGTTACTTCAGGTAGACTCTGCGGCCATCGATAAGCTTTCGCAACAAAACCGTCATATCCGCAAGCTGCTAAGTGGCGAGTTGGCTGAGCGAATGCAAGCTTACAGCGAGCGAAGTCTGAGCAGTACAGTCTCTCACCACTCTGATTATTCCTTAAACGGCTCTATGACAGGAAGCCAAGCTGAGTCGCAGCAACTGATGCTACAGCCCGTCACTGCCATTCATATGCTAAATGTACATACCATCTTAGAGACAGCCACTTTGTTTGAAGCGGCGATGACCATGACCAAAGCAGGCTTAAAGCATGTATTGGTGAAACGCTCCCCTACGGTAGAACGTCACCCTACCCGCAGCCATCAAAGCAATCTTGGAATATTAACCGATGCAGATATCTGCCGTGCAGTAAGTGAACGAGTGGATATGAGCACAGCCTTGTGCCGAGATTATGCCAAATTTAAACTGCACACGATTTCTTATCAACAAGATATTAGTGAGGCATTATTGACCATGATTCGCTATCGAGTGCACCGTCTTCCCGTTTTGGATGAAAACGAAGAGGTTATCGGTGTGCTGGGTCAAAGTGACTTATTGGCTTTTTTGAGTCATCACTCACAGCTGTTGTCGTTACAAATTGAGCAGGCTAGTAGTATCGAAGGTCTAAAACAGCCTGTTGAATCTATCGGTCAATACATTCGTACCCAGCACAACAATGGCATCAAAATTGGAGTCATTAGCCGCATTGTACAGGCCTTAAATGCGCACGTCTTTGCTAAGTTATGGCGCTTAATCGTTCCAGACATGGTCTATGAGAATACTTGTATTATCGTCATGGGCTCTGAAGGTCGCGGTGAACAAATCATGCGCACAGACCAAGATAATGCGCTTATTATTCGTAATGGCTTTAGTGATCCTAATCTTGCTGACTATGCACAGACTTTTAATCAAGCGCTAGCAGACATGGGATACCCTCTGTGCGAGGGCAACATCATGATGAACAACCCCTTGTGGCGACAGCCCCTAAACCGATTCAAATCTGAGGTATCTACTTGGTTTAGTCAAAAAGAGCCAGAGCACGCTATTTGGCTTTCATCATTATTAGACGCTTCATATGTTTGCGGTGATGAGCGTCTGCTTGAGGGACTGCGCAAACACTTACAAGTCGCTCATCGCAGTGCCGATCCTATGTTTGTGCGCAGCTTCGCCCAAGCCGCTTTGCAGTTTGGTGAGATTAATCAGTGGTGGAAAAAGTTCGTGCCATTAATCGGTAAGCCTATGCCACAAGACATTGACCTAAAAAAAGCAGGTATTTTCCCTTTAGTACACGGTATTCGTGCCTTGGCCTTAGAAAATGATATCTTTGAGGCCACCAGTACCAAGGCTCGACTACAACAATTAGCTCGCCTGGGCGTCATTACCCACAAGCGGGCAGAAACCTTAAACGAGACGTTAGAGTTCTTCATGGCAAGACGATTAGATATTGCGCTTGCTACTGATAACAAGCTGGCTCGAGAAGTAGATCCTGCCATGTTATCTGCGCTAGAAAGAGACTTATTAAAAGAGTGTCTTAGCGTGGTAAAAAGTTTCAAAAATGAACTGCGTCAACGCTATCAATTAGATATCGCTTAACCTAAGCTTAACCTAAGGGCGGGAATTATGAACCTAGTACAGCAGCTAAAGTCCGCTTGGTATCTAAAGCAGTTGACTCGACCTGAGTTTAAGGCCATGTTTCAGCCACCACCACCCAACCAATGGGTTGCTATTGATTGTGAAATGACTGGATTGAATCCAAAAAAAGATCACCTGCTGTCTATCGCTGCCATTCATATCAATGACTCCCAAATACAAAGTGGTCAGGGCCTACACCTAATTTGCCGTCCTCCTGTTATGCCCAAAAAAGACACCATTGTCATTCATGGCCTACGTCCTTTAGATGTAGAAAACGGCTTAAGTTATGAGCAGATGCTCGATAGCCTACTGCCCTTTATTGGCAATAGACCTATCGTGGGTTACTGCCCCCAATTGGATTTAGGGTTTTTGAATCGGATAACCAAATCCTATATGGGCACTGCCCTACCTAACACCGTTATCGACATACGCGACTTGTATAACCGATACAGTGGCAACCGCACTCAAGGCATCTCGCATCAAGCTCAGCAGCTAAGTGCCATCTGTCAGCAATTGCAGCTACCAGAGTTAGCAGCCCATGACGCTTACAACGATGCCTTAATGACGGCTATGGCTTTTTTGCATCTTAAGTAAAGAGATTACTCATATAATATTGCTGTAAGCCCTTTGACTAGTGTTAGCCCACCTCTCATTTAACAATACCTTTGGCTGACAATTGTCCTTATCCCTGTGTTTATTAATTGCCCGAACCGTTATAATGACGAATTTGAACCAATTTTCGCTGTCTTAAACTCAACCGTTGATTGTAAAACTATGACTCTGCCTAACCCCAAACACCCTACTGCCGTAACTTCTTGTCATCCTCATAAACAGACCCGCAGCCTGCCTTGCAAAAAAATAGCAGCCGCGTTAAGTTTGTGTCTGGGTTTATCACCATGGGCTCAAGCTCAGCTTCCTGCTCCTGTAGAGTCTGCATTAAATCGCGCTAAGATTAGTAGCGAGGATATTAGCTTAATTGTTATGCCGGTGAATACTGGGACAAATAACAAAGCACAATCTGCCCTCAAAAAAAGCAGATTACCCAAAACCGTTAAGCCCGAAGAGGTCAAAGTATTGGAGCCAGAGCCTTCTGATCCAGATGCTCTACCACCCGAAACCCAAATCACTATGCTAAAGTCTGTGGTTGCTACTACTAAGTCCACCCCCTCTACTCAGCAAAGTAATGCGACCACAACCACGCCTACCAGTTCGGAGCCCAATAAAACTGCTTCTCAAACTGCTTCTCAAACCCAAACCATTGCTACCAACAGTGAGGGAACAGGCTCAGCCCTCGTAGAGCAATCTACTACCAGCTTAGAGTTCCCAGTCAGACACCTAGCGGACCTACCCCGAACGCCTGCCAGCACCATGAAGCTAATCCCTACCTTTGTGGCCTTGGATTTATTGGGCCCAGACTTCGTTTGGTTTACTCAGGTATATCACACTGGGTTTATCTCAGCCAATACCCTATATGGTGACTTAATTATCAAAGGCAGTGGCGATCCTAAACTAACCACCCACCGCTTAAATAAATTATTAGAGCAAGTACAAAAGTCAGGCATCCAGCACATCAAAGGCGATATAGTTTTGGACAGTTCAGTATTCCAAGGGGTGACTAAAGACCCTGCAGCGTTTGACAATGATCCTCTGCGTCCTTACAACGCCAGTCCTGACGGACTATTGGTTAATTTTAGCTCCGTGGAGGTAACTGCGGTGCCTTTATTAAATGATAGCCAAAAAGGCCGTTCCAAACTTTATTACAAGCCGCGATTGGCAGATTACGAGCTACCTGACACACTGCCGAATACCTCTAGCGGAAGATGTGCTCCTGCTCGATCAAGTCTGGCCCCTATTTGGCAAGACTCAGAACTGGTGTTCAATAAACAACTACCAGAAAGCTGTGGTGCCCATGCCTTTTACATAGCTTATCCAGATGCCAAAGACTTTGCCAAACGCGTGATAAAAAACCAATGGCTAAACCTAGGTAATACTTTATCGGGCAATATTAAGTTCCTAGGACTAGGTAACACAGTCTCAGGAGCAATGATCAATACAGAGAGCCCGATAAAAAGTCAGTTTGGCAACTACTTTGATATGAGTGCAGACTCTAACAAAGACTCTGCTTTGACCCAGTCTTTCTCACTGCTACCGTCCTCGCCCCTACCGTTTGTCAGCTACCCCTCATTACCGCTGTCACAACAAATTTATGACATCAACCACTACTCAAATAATGTGATGACTGAGCAAGTGACCTTAACCTTGCCGTTGTACACTCAGATTCAGCAAAAGGCTGAAGACCCTAACGCCAAACCTATTACTAAGGTTATAAAGTCGAGACAGACCCAGCACTCTGATTACTTAAAGTCATTAGCTGTGATTAATCAGTGGTGGCAAAGCAATCTAACCACCTTGCCTCCGGTGATGACCAATGGCTCAGGCTTATGTCGCGACTGTACGGTGACGGCAGAGAATTTAGCAGAATTACTCAGCTTTGCTTACAATCACCCAAACTTTGATACCTATGTTAACTCCTTAGGTATCGCTGGCGTGAGCGGTACTATCACTGAGCATGCTGATAGACTGCCTACCTCCGCAGCCATAGGCCGAGCTTGGATTAAGACCGGTACTTTAAATAACGTCACCTCAATGGCAGGCTATGTCCGTGGTCAATCTGGTCAGGATTATGTGGTGGTGGGGATAATTAATGGCTCTGAAACTACTCAGCCTTTGAATACTTACCAAGCTCGCTACGTGCTAGATACAATGCTAGACTGGACCGCTAAACAATAACTCTATGAACCCATTTGTCATAGATTAAAGGACACCTGATAAATTATGGATATGTTATTTTTTGACAGTCAACAAACCTTGCTACGGATGGTCATCTCAGCGGTAGTAGTTTATATCGGTATTGTATTGTTGCATAAAGTATCTGGCAAGCGCTCTGCCTCACAGCTGAATAACTTTGACTGGGTGGTGACGGTAATGATTGGCTCGATAGGAGCCAGTACGATTATCTTAAAGAACGTTCCTATCATCGAGGGAATGGCTTCAATAATCACCTTACTTACCTTGCAATATCTAGTGACTAAATACGCCTCCTTGTCGCCAGAGTTTGCTAAAAATATTCTCTCTGAGCCTCGTGTGGTGTTTTATCAAGGTCAGTTCTTACCCGAAGTCATGCGCGAAGAGCGTTTAACTCGTCAAGAAATTGAGTGTGCCATGCGCAGTGAAGGTATTCATGATTATGAAGATGTGGCGGCAGTAATTTTTGAAAGCGATGCTAAATTAACCGTAGTACCAAAGCGAGATAAGGGCGATAGGCTCGATGCACAGGGTGATATAAAGCCTTCTGATACTTTAACAAATCTATTATAAGCTTTGAGCCATCAACGGTGAGTTATAATTGTAGCGAGTCATAACTGTCAAAAATCAGCCATAAAAAAAGGTTAAAGAGCACAGCCCTTTAACTTTTTTATATCTTTAGGCTTTATTATATCTTTAGGCTTTATTATATCTTTAGGCTTTAT
>JAHHUJ010000009.1 GCA_020024075.1 Psychrobacter sp. | reverse complement strand
AATTGAGCTTTATTACTTTCATTACAGTTACTTTCACTCCGATTAGGATCATTCCCTTGTTGTTTAAAGTTTTCTCGGGTTTTATTGTCACTCATGACCATCTCTTAATTATTGATTTATCCGTTGCTTATTTATCAGTTTTTGGCATTATTTATTATGCTTTATTTATAGCTAGAGTCATACCTAGGCATGAATTGTATATAACTCCCCTGTGCTTAGCCAATGCCATATTCGTTAAACTCATGGTGATGATAGCTTTTATCAACTTAGCTAAATATTTTAGTCTGCCATAATAGTGACGCATACCCTTAATTCTAGGTAAAGCTTTAAATCCTTAAAGCATAGCCACTTTGTGTTTCTAGTAATTTTATTATTTATGAAGCCGCTTATTTGCTAGGTTAAGACTTTTATACTGGATTAAGACTTATTTACTGGGTTAAGACTTTGGTTATAACTTGTATCATTTCTTGAACCCAAAACATACTGAGCACTGCGTTATAATAGGCAACGGGATAGTTAATTTAAGAATAATAAAAAGAGCGATAACTACCTTATTCTGCTTTGCATCCCTAAAAAACTATTTTTGGTAGTACATATCTTTTTTTGGCAGTCACATCGAACTGCCCTACCTTTTTTACCCCTTAATTCGTTGAAGTTATTAGGACTTATTATGAGTTACACATTTAATCGTACTTACCCTCACACTCGTTTGCGCCGCTTACGCGTACATGACAACGTTCGTGCTATGGTTCGTGAAGTTGAGCTGCATCCTAAGCATTTGATTGCCCCTGTATTCGTACTTGAGGGTGAAAATCAGCGTGAAGCTGTCGCTAGTATGCCTGGTGTTGAACGTTTATCCATTGATCTATTGGTTGAGTACGCTAAAGAGCTTTTAGCAGAAGGCGTAACCACCATTGATATCTTCCCAGTTATCGATGCTAGCCTAAAAACTGAAGATGGCCGTGAAGCGTACAATCCAGATGGCTTAACCTGCCGTGCTGTTCGTGCAATCAAAAAAGAAGTCCCCGGCATGGTGGTTATGACCGACGTTGCTTTAGACCCTTATACCACTCATGGTCAAGATGGTCTTCTAGATGAATCAGGCTATGTGATAAATGATGACACCGTTGATGTCCTAGTGAAGCAAACCCTAGCACACGCTCGTGCTGGCGCTGACATCATCTCTCCAAGTGATATGATGGATGGCCGTATCCTAGCTATGCGTGAAGCATTGGAAAAAGAGGGCTTTGTAAATACGGCTATTATGGCCTACTCTGCCAAATACGCTTCTGCTTATTATGGTCCATTCCGTGATGCGGTAGGCAGTGCTGGTAACCTAAAAGGCGGCCACAAAAAGCAATACCAGATGGACTTTGGTAACCGCGCAGAAGCCTTGCATGAAGTCGCTATGGATATCAATGAAGGCGCTGACATGGTGATGATTAAGCCAGGTCAACCTTATCTAGATCTTATCCGTGAAGTAAAAGACACCTTTGGTGTACCAACTTTCGCTTATCAAGTTTCTGGTGAATATGCCATGCACATGGCCGCTATCCAAAATGGCTGGTTAACTGAGGACGTTATTCTTGAGTCACTGCTTGGCTTTAGACGTGCTGGTGCTGATGGCATCTTAACTTACTTTGCACTTGAAGCTGCTAAGAAGCTAAATGCTTTAAGATAGCCTCTGATAATAAAGGCTCATTAAGTTAAACATCAAGTTAATTAAGCATAAAAAACCCCCGTATCCAATCAGATACGGGGGTTTTATTGTAGTCTGCTTATTTATTTAATATTTAATAAAGATAAGCTGACTTTAATTTAACAAGCCTCTATTAGAAGCGTTGTACGTAAGAGATGCCGTATACCCATGGGTTGATCTCTGCAGTACCAATTTTATCACCATCTAGCTTCACATCTGGCTCAAGGTCGATGTAACGAGCATCGATACGAACTGCATCAGTTGCATTGATTTTGAAGTCAACGCCTGCGTGACCAGCCACACCCCAGCTATCGTCGATATCTAAGTCTGCACCTGGTATACCTGAACGCTCTTTAAAGAATGTAGTATAGTTTGCACCCACACCGATAAATGGCTTCACGTTCGCATGTACATTATCAAAGTGGTATTGTAGTGATAATGTTGGTGGTAAAAGTTGAGTTTTGGCATTTACAACAGTACCAGCTTCGGTCATCAAGTCGATATCATGATGGAAAGGAAGAGCTGCTAACAGTTCAACACCTACGTTATCTGCTACGAAGTATTCTGCAGTAATGGTAGGACGTACGTCAGAGTCCACATCAACGTCTAACTTACCTAAGGGCGAATTCAGGGTACCATTACCACTTTCTGGGTCAACATAACCTGCACCAACACCTACAGTCCAAGTACCTGCAGTTTCTGCCATTGCAGTCATACTTAGGCCAGCAGCTACAGCGGCGATTAACAATGCTTGACGTTTCATATTATCCTCAACTTAGTTGTTTAAGTACTGGGTAAAAATGCTAATTTCACTTTAATAAATCAATACATCTATTTATTGACATCAAAGCGTAAGAATCTTGCTCTTATCTAACTCCATAGTTGTATTATATTACAAAGCCATATGTAGAGTAAGGTCTTTCTAATAAAAAAAACGACTTTCTAGTCGAGTTTGTAACAACCCAAGTAAGTTTGCATAGATTTGGTTGTGATTTTAAAGCGAACCCCTATAATAACCACTCGATAATTCTGCAGTTTTAAAGCTAATTTCGATCCCCTAATCATCGTTTAAACAACCCTCTAATTAGTCTAGTTATCCAATCTCTATCGTTAGTAATATAAAAAGGTGTGCCATGAGTAAGCTTAACCCCAAACAACAAGAGGCCATGACTTATGTGTCTGGTCCCCTCCTCGTTTTAGCGGGTGCAGGCTCAGGTAAAACCTCGGTAATTACCCAAAAGATTGCCTACCTTATCCAGCAGTGCAATATCCCAGCTGAACGCATTACTGCGGTGACCTTCACCAACAAGGCGGCGCGTGAAATGAAGTCACGTGTCTCATCCCTCCTGCCAAAAGAGAAGACCCGTGGTCTTACGGTGTCAACATTCCACCAATTTGGACTTCAGTTTTTGCGGTATGAGTTACTGCATACCCCATTAAAAGGCAACTTCTCTATCATGGATGCCGACGACAGTAAGCGTCTGTTGATGGAGCTGATGATGCGTGACAACTTATCTGGGGCAGAAAGTCGCGAGCTTGTAGGTAAGGCTATTAAGTTCATCTCTGACTGGAAAAATGATCTAATTGAGCCCGATAAGGCGATGGAAACCTTAGATGACCCAGAAGATATGATTTTTGCCAATCTTTATGCTTTATATGAGCGTAACTTGCGTGCTTATAATGCTGTGGACTTCGATGACTTAATTGTCCTGCCAGCCAAAATATTGCGCGAAAACCAACAGCTACGGGATAAGTGGCAAAACCGTATCCGCTACTTACTGGTTGACGAGTATCAAGATACCAACACCGCCCAGTATGAGCTGATTAAGCTTATTGTTGGTCCAACTGGTAAATTCACTGTGGTGGGCGATGATGACCAGTCTATTTATGCTTGGCGCGGGGCGCGTCCTGAAAACATGGCGCTGCTAAAAGAGGATTTCCCGAAGCTAAAAGTAATTAAGCTTGAACAAAACTATCGCTCGACCAACCGTATTTTGAATGCAGCCAACACCGTGATTATGAATAACGAGCATTTGTTTGAAAAAGCGCTGTGGTCGGATAAAGGTCAGGGTGAGAAAATCCGCATTATTAACTGCCGCAATGATGATGATGAGTCTGAGCGTGTGGCCAAAGAAATTGTGGCTCATAAGCTGCGTAATGGCAATGAATGGGAACAATACGCGGTCCTTTATCGCAGTAACTTCCAAGCTCGTATGCTTGAGGCTCAGCTGCGACAGTTTCAAGTGCCTTATAAGCTATCTGGAGGACAATCCTTCTTCGCTCGTAGTGAAATTAAAGATGTTATGGGCTACTTGCGTCTGATTCTGAATCCAGAAGATGACAGTGCTTTTTTACGTATCGTCAATACGCCAAAGCGTGGTTTAGGGCCCGCTACGTTAGAGAAGCTAGGGCTATTTGCACAAGAGCACAGTATATCTCTACTGGCCTCTTGTACTCATGGCGGCTTATCTCATGTCTTGCCGATTAAAGCTTATAGCACCTTAAAAGAGTTTGGCGACTTTATCGAGCACTATACTCGCGAGCTTGATCAGCACCCAGACCCAGTACCTTTAGTACGGCAGATGATTGATGAGACCGGCTATATCGACTTTGTGCGTAGTGACTCAAAGACACCGCAACAAGAAAAAAACCGCTTAGATAACATTGAAGTGCTATACACCAGTATTCAAGCGTTAATCAATCGCGCTGAAGATGATGATGACAAGACCATTGATGCGGTGATCCGTAAGCTGGTACTGCTCGATATGCTAGAACAGCAGCAAGAAGAGGAGAACACCAACAAGGTTAATTTAATGACCTTGCATGCCGCCAAAGGCTTGGAGTTTGATTTCGTCTACATTATGGGCTTAGAAGAAGAGCTGCTGCCACACCGCAACTCTATCATTGCTGAAACCATTGAAGAAGAGCGCCGCTTAATGTACGTGGGTATTACCCGTGCCCGTCGTGAGCTGACTCTGACTTTGGCCGCGCAGCGCCGTGGCGGTGGTCAGATGCGCACCACTACTCAAAGCCGCTTTTTAGAAGAGCTGCCTGAAGAGCATTTAGACTGGCCGGCCAATGCCAAGAAGAAAAAAGCTGAGCGTGACCCTACGGTAGTCGCCAATGAGTATATGTCTAATATTAAAGCACTACTAAAAAAGAAAAATAAGTAAGCCAAAGCTTGGGGTTAGCCAAATAACAGATAACCCCTGCAAAGGCCAAAAATATTGTAAAATACCACAAAAATGGCAGGAAGCATTCCTGTCATTTTTGTTTTTGCGGTATCAATCTCTCTGCGACTCACCTATTCCAATCATCAAGCAATCTAAAGGCGCCTATGTCTACTCAAACTGAGCATAAAGTCAAACCAGAACCTCTCTCAGAAAGCTATGATCGCGCTGAAGACAAGCTTATTTATCTACAAAGGCTAGTAGCAGACAAAGATCTGACGACTATGGCTGAGTTCTTAAATGAGCAATCTGAGTACGAAATTGCCAGCCTATTAGAATCCTTCCCTCACGACTCTCGCCAGATGATTTGGGGGCAAGTACCCGTCGATCTAAAAGGTCAGGTGCTGGCTGAGGTGGTCGATGACATTCGTCCCTCTTTGATGGAGAATATGCAAGCAAATGAGATTGAAACGCTTGCTGAAGACTTAGACGCCCAAGATATTGCTGAGATTTTAGATACTGTTGATGACAAGGTACGCTCTGAGGTGATGTCTAATCTTGATGATGACATTCGCCAACAGGTCAGCCAGCTTAATACTTATGAAGAGTATGAGGTCGGTGACTATATGGACCCAGATACCATCCAGATTCAAGGCAATATTACCTTGGAGGAGGTCCAAAACTGGCTTCGTCAAGATGAAGACCTACTCGATGATGAAACCCAAGAGCTCATCGTCGTTGATACCAGCCATCAGCTGCTAGGTCTACTAAGCTTGGTGGACCTGATTAAGTATCCACAGCAGTCATTGGTTGAGCAGTGGATTGACCCTGCCATTACTATTAACGACAGAATGGACATTCAAGATGCCGCCGCGGTATTTCGCTCATCCGACATCCGCTATGCTCCTGTGGTTAATAACTTCGGCGAGCTGGTTGGTCAGCTTAACGCTGAGGACATCATGGAAATTATCCAAGATGATGTGGACAGCACCATGAAGCACTTAGCCGGTGTTAGCGATGATGAAGAGCTGTTTGCGCCTATTTTACGTAGTGCTAAAAGCCGTAGTGTCTGGCTCGGTATTAACTTATTAACAGCGTTACTTGCCGCTTTGGTCATTGGGCAATTTGAAGAAGTACTGGCACAAGTAGTGGCATTGGCAGTATTAATGCCAGTCGTTGCCAGTATGGGCGGTATCTCTGGTAGCCAAACGCTAACTGTGGTTATCCGCGGCTTGGCTATGGGTCAAATCGGGGGCTCTAACCGCTTATGGCTAATGAACAAAGAGCTGTGGGTCGGTGCCATCAACGGGGTAATTTGGGCATTGATTATGGCCGGTATTGCTCAGCTTTGGTTTCATGATTCGCAGATTAGTTTGGTAATTGGCTGCGCCATTGCTATTAATATGACTGCAGCCAACGTAGCTGGTATTGGTATCCCGCTGTTTTTGAAACGTCTAGATATTGACCCTGCCCTATCGGCCTCAGTGATTTTAACCACAGTTACTGATATTGTCGGCTTTATGTCTTTTTTAGGTCTAGCCAGTTTGTTAATTCTATAACCATTGGCTTTTTAGCAATTGATTTTAAAAAAAGATGAATTAGACTGGGTGCACTATAATTTCATAGCCAAAACAACGAAATAACGGATAAATTATGAACTCTGTACAAGTTAAAATCTTAAACCCAAAAATCGGTACTGACCCCAACTTTCCTATGCCCACTCGCGCCACTGATGGCTCAGCAGGGATTGATTTACGGGCTTGTATTGATGAGCCTATTACCATCAAGGCTGGTGAGACTCAGCTTATCGGTACCGGTATGGCGATTTATATCGCTGATCCTAACTACGCCGGCATCATCCTACCCCGTTCAGGCTTAGGTCATAAACACGGTATCGTCTTAGGCAATCTTGTGGGTCTCATTGATGCAGATTATCAAGGCGAGCTGATGGTGAGTATCTGGAACCGCAGCGAGACAGATTTTGTGCTAAACCCTGCAGAGCGTATGGCACAATACATGGTGGTGCCTGTTGTGCGTCCTGAGTTCGAGATTGTCGAAGACTTCAATGAGCGAAGCGCGCGTGGTGCAGGCGGCTTTGGCCATTCAGGTCGTCAGTAGCATCAAAGCTTGCTTTATGCGTGCTTCTGGTATTAGCTCTATTGCTTATAATTAGGGCTATAACTGCTAAATTATGCCTATTGCTTATGGTACAAGCCTTGAGCTAGCGTTATTTCATATAGCTTGTTTACAAGGCAATACCTTAAAAGTACTATTATTATAGATTTATAAAGTTATAATGATGGTTTCTGGAAATTTGGAACTTTGCTTTGTCATTAACTGCCTTTAGCGACCAACGTACCCTTTTCAAAGCTTATGACATCCGTGGTGAACGTCAATTATTCACAACCGAGTTCATGACAGCGCTAAGTCATGCGCTTGCCCGTTGCTTTGTACAGCACGCTAATCCCAAACACGCTAATTCAAATCAGGTAGTCATTGGCTTTGATGCCCGTCATCACAGTGAGACTCTTGCCAAACACATGGCTTCTAGCTTGCAGGCTCATGGCTTTGAAGTCATCTGGTTAGGCTTAGTGACTACGCCCTTGATGGCTTTTTGGGCCAATAAATACCAAGGTCATGGGGTTATCGCCACTGCCAGTCACTCTGAGCCGCATATCAATGGCTTAAAGTGGCTGATAAATAGCCAATCTCCAAACAGCAAGCAGATCCAGAAGCTGTATCAGCAGCTATCATCTGACCCCTCTAGCCATACCAACAAGATTAACAACAAAGAGACAGCTACGGCTACCCCTAAGCCCGCTCAACCCTTGCCAAAACTGATTGCATTATCCCGCCAAGAGGTGTTAACCCCTTATATCAACAAAGCAGTTGAAGCACTTAACAGTATCAACAAATCACGTTTAGCAGAGATAGGCTCTGCCCACAAGGCCAATACCAAGTCGGTGGGTTCTGCGCTGAAGATTGTCATTGATTGCTTAAATGGCTCAACTGGGCTATTCGCTGAAGATTTTTATAAATCACATCCCTCATTGTGCTCAGAAGTTATCATGCTAAATGCCAATGTTGACGGCGACTTCCCAAAAGGCAATCCAGACCCTATGGAATACAATCGCCTCCATGAGTTGTCTGCAGCCGTTTTACAACATAAGGCTGATTTAGGATTAAGCTTCGATGGTGATGGGGATAGATTGATGGTAGTCGATAGCAAGGGCCAGCCCTTGGTAGCAGATCATTTATTATATCTGCTGTCTCGGGTAGCCATAGAAGACCACTTTACATCTTGCAGTTGTAATCATGCTGACTCCTGTACCCCAACCGTCATCTTCGATGTAAAATGCTCCCATCATCTACCCGCCTTGATAAATCAAGCTGGGGCTCAAGCGCAGATGAGTAAAACGGGTAGCAGTATCTTACGCCGCACCCTTCAATCGAATAAAGACGGCACAGAATCTCACAACCTATTTGCCGGCGAATTGTCAGGACACTTTATCTTTAATGATGGTCATTTTTTATTGCATGATGATGCCATGTATGCAGGGCTGCGCCTACTCAACTGGCTACGCTATCAGCCTGAGACCTTAGCAGAAATCATCGACACCCTGCCGCAGATGGTTAGCACTCCAGATGTCTATCTTCCGTTAGCTAATTACTCTTATGATGTATCAAAAGATACTTCTCTTCCTGATGTGGAGCAGGGTTCGCAGCCGATATTAAATAAACTCTCGGCTCTTTGTCAAAAGTTACAAACCAATATAAAAGATCTGACGCCCTCTTTACCAGCAGATGCTCGACTAACTTGTATTGATGGATTACGTTTGGATTTTAGCTATGGATTTGGCATCATTCGCTCCTCAAATACCAGTAATAGTTTGACGGTGCGCTTCGCCGGCGACTCTCTATCTGACGTAAACCAAATACAAGGTTATTTCGTCCACCTGTGTCAGTCGATCAATGAAGAATTGGCCAATCAGGTAGCCAATATCCAGGTAAATCAGTAGAATAATAAAAGTTATTTAAACTTTTTATTTAAGTTCAAAAGCTATTTATTTAAGCTCAACAGCTGTTTATTTAAGTTCAAAAGCTATTTATTTAAGTTCAAAAACTGTTTATTTTAATGCAACAACTATTTATTTAAATTCACGGCGTTTCAAAGTATAAAAAAGAGTCCCTCATGTCCTTAAATCTAGCCCAAGCCAAAACCACTGCTCAAGTATTAACCACTGCCCTACCTTACATTCAACGCTTTGAAGACAAAATTATTGTGGTGAAGTACGGTGGCAATGCCATGACTGATCCAGAGCTTGAAAGCTCTTTTGCTCGCGATATCGTCCTGTTAAAAACGGTTGGCCTACACCCTGTTGTGGTTCATGGCGGTGGACCACAAGTAGATAACTTACTAAAAGAGCTGGGCCGTGAGTCTGATCGAATTGACGGTATGCGTGTTACCACCAAATCTACTATGGATGTGGTAGAAATGGTCTTAGGCGGTAGTGTCAACAAGTCTATTGTCAGCTTGATTAACAAACATGGCGGACGCGCTATTGGCTTAACCGGTAAAGATGCCAACTTAATTCGTGCCAAAAAGCTACTTATGACTAAGACTGATGAGCAAGGCAATAGTAGTGATATCGACCTAGGCTTTGTAGGTGAAGTGGTGAGTGTCAATAAAGATGTGATCATGATGCTTATCGGCTCAAACTTTATTCCAGTTATCGCCCCAATTGGCGTGGATAAAGACGGCAATAGTTACAACATTAATGCCGACTTAGTAGCTGGCAAAGTGGCTGAGTTCTTACATGCTGAGAAGTTAATGCTGCTGACCAACATCAAAGGAGTAATGAATAAAGAGGGCAAAGTAGTCACTGGGCTAACGCCAAAAAAAGTCGACGAAATGATCAAAGACGGCACCATCTCAGGCGGTATGATTCCAAAAATACAGTGCGCCTTAGATGCGGTAATTGGCGGCGTAAAAAGTGCGGTAATCGTCGATGGCCGTGTGCCTAACGCTACCCTACTTGAAATCTTTACCAATGAAGGGGTGGGTACATTAATTAGCCGTGATTTAGACTCTGCTTTAAGCTAATTCACCTTATGATTTATTAGACTTATAACTTATTCACCTTGTAGCCTATTAGAGTGATTAGTTGTCCATTATTGATGGCTAGTGTGGCAAGCTACTTTTTGAAAAACAAAAGGGCACCCCTAATGGCAGTGCCCTTTTGTTTTATGGCAGTTTTAATGTTTTATGGCAGCTTTAACGCACAAATTAAGCGCTAAATACCTGCTCAAACTCTGCTTCGCTAAAGCCGCAAAGCAGCACTTTATTGCCTTGAACTTCGCCTTCTACGATGGGGCGTTTAATCATACTGGTATTTTCAAGCAGTAGCTCAATCGCTGTATCGACATCAGCATCGGCAGCCGCTTTTTGTTCATCAGTCAATTTACGCCAAGTCGTCCCTCGTTTATTGAGCACTTTTTCAATACCCAACTCATCGACCCAGCGCTGGACACTTGGCTTATCAATCCCTTGCTTTTTATAATCATGGAATTGATAGTCGATACCAAGCGCCTCTAATTTTGTGAATGCTTTTTTCATAGTACTGCAAGATTTAATACCATAAACTGTTATCGTCATTTATTTCTCCTGTTATTTTATAACGGTTATGTCTCAAAAAAAGTTTTAACAAGCTTAATAGTTAATAGCTTATAAAGCCAGTGAATGCCAATATACGGTTAAAATTGGCGCTTACCATCGCAATTTTAGTCAATTTAAGCTATTCTATCGTATCTGAATTTCTCTATTATTTATTACTTTAGTCATTACGATTTTTTTACTCAAACTTTTAAAAAAACATCTAACTTAGAGCCTATTATGAGCACCACAGCAACTGAACAAAACCATTCAAATCATTATCACCCAAAGCAAATCGAAGCAGCACAACAAGCTAAGTGGGAAGCGGATAAGCGCTTTGAAGTAAGCAATGACATCAGCAAAGATGAAAAAACACGTTATATGCTGTCTATGTTCCCTTATCCAAGTGGCAAGCTGCATATGGGGCATGTTCGTAACTACACTATTTCAGATGTGCTCAGCCGTTATTACCGCTTAAAAGGTGACAAGGTTTTACAACCTATGGGCTGGGATGCCTTTGGTATGCCTGCAGAGAACGCGGCGATTGCCAACCAAGTTGCTCCAGCAAAATGGACCTTCTCTAACATTGATAATATGCGCACTCAGTTAAAGACATTGGGTCTATCGATTGACTGGTCACGCGAATTTGCCACCTGTACTCCTGAATATTACCGCTGGGAGCAATGGTTCTTCTTACAACTTTACAAAAAAGGCTTGGTTTATAAGAAGCTTGCCACCGTAAACTGGGACCCAGTAGACAATACCGTACTGGCCAACGAGCAAGTTATCGATGGCAAAGGTTGGCGTAGTGGCGCTCCTGTTGAGAAGCGCGACATCCCTATGTACTACTTCAAAATCACAGATTATGCCGATGAGCTACTAGATGATTTGGATCAGTTAGAAGGACAGTGGCCAAGCGATGTTATTACCATGCAGCGCAATTGGATTGGTCGCAGCCAAGGTATGGAAGTTCACTTCCCTTACAAGAACAGCGATGATATCAGCACCTTAGATGTGTTTACTACCCGCCCTGATACCTTAATGGGGGTTACTTATGTGGCTGTGGCTGCTGAACACCGCTTAGCCAAATTAGCCGCTGAACAAAATCCCAAAATTGCTGAGTTTTGTGAACAGTGCAAAAAAGGCTCTGTGGCAGAAGCTGACCTTGCCAAAGCCGAAAAGGTGGGTATGGATACAGGTCTAACGGTTACTCACCCCCTAACCGGTGAGGAAATCCCTGTCTGGGTAGCCAACTATGTACTAATGAGCTACGGCTCGGGTGCGGTAATGGCGGTCCCTGCTCATGATGAGCGTGATTTTGAATTTGCTAGCAAATACAACCTACCTATCAAGACCGTGATCGAAACTCCTGAGGACCATGAAGGGGCTTACACTGAGCGCGGTATTTTGGTTAACTCAGGTGAGTTTGACGGTCTAGACTTTGAGGGCTCATTTGAGGCAATGCTTGCCAAGCTTGAACCACAAAACCTAGCTTCACGTAAGATTCAATATCGTCTACGTGACTGGGGTGTATCTCGTCAACGCTATTGGGGCTGCCCAATTCCAATGATTAACTGTGAGTACTGTGGCAACGTTCCTGTGGACGAAGCCGACTTACCTATTAAGCTACCGACAGATGTGGTGCCTGATGGCCGTGGTAACCCACTGAAGAATATCCCTGAATTTGTCAACACCACTTGTCCTAAATGTGGTGGCCCAGCCGAACGTGAGACAGATACTTTTGATACCTTTATGGAATCAAGCTGGTATTACGCTCGCTTTGCAAGCCCCAATGATGATACCCAAATGGTCGATAAGTCAGCTGCTGACACTTGGCTTCCTGTCGATCAGTATGTAGGCGGTGTTGAACATGCGGTAATGCACCTATTATATGCCCGCTTCTATCATAAGCTCATGCGTGATGAAGGCTTGGTATCAGGCGATGAGCCATTTAAGAACTTGCTGACTCAAGGCATGGTGTTGGCTGGTACTTTATATCGCCAAAATGAAGACGGCAGTAAAACCTACTACTTCGCTGAAGACGTCGATATCAATTATAATGACCGTGGTCAGCCTATCAATGCAACGTTAAAAGCAGATGGTCAGCCAGTAACCATCGGTAAAATTGAAAAGATGTCGAAGTCGAAAAATAACGGGGTAGATCCACAAACCACCATCGATCAATATGGTGCAGATACCGTTCGTTTATACACCCTATTTGCCGCCCCTGCTGATCAAACTCTTGAATGGTCAGATGATTCATTGAAGGGACCATACAACTTCTTGAAAAAAGTATGGCGTGAAACTCATGACCATATCGAAGCCCTGCAACAACAAGGGGTTAGCACTACTGAGTTGCCGGCTATTTCTACTATCGATAGCAATAAACTTGACAGCTTAGCAAAAAATCTACGCCGTAAGACTCACGAAGTTATTGCCAAGATTGATAACGACTTAGGCGACCGTCTATCGTTAAATACGCCAGTATCGAGCTTAATGGAGTTAGCCAACGAGATTGGCACCTTTATTGCGAAAAACAAACAAATTAACATCGCCACACTGGCAATACAGCATGAAGCCATTACCACTCTACTGACTATCTTGTCTGTTTATGCGCCGCACATTGCAGAGCATCTGCTTGAAGAGCTGGGAATAGATACTCTGAACTTGACTTATCCTACTGCCGATAAGTCAGCATTGGTGCAAGACACTATTACTATGGTAGTTCAGGTCAACGGTAAGGTTCGCGGCAAGATGGAGGTGGCGCCTAATAGCGACCCTGAAACCCTTAAAGCACAGGCAAAACAAATCGAAACTGTGGCTAAGTATCTAACTGGCGAGATTAAGAAAGAAATCGTTGTGCCTAACAAGTTGGTTAACATTGTAGTGGTAGGATAAATCATGACTCATCAATTAGCCCAGACTAAAACTGGTACTGTTGCTACAAATAAGCGTGGTGCTCTGTGCACTGCGCTATTAACGGCGGCATTAGTGGCAACGCCGCTTATATTGAGCAGTTGTGGCTTTCATTTGCGTGGCTATGACAGTCCTATGACTTATGTGACGCAAAGCACCTCCCTTAGCCTCAATGATAATGACCCCACCAGCTTTCGTCTAAAACAGCCACTCACACAGCGCCTGAATGCCGTTGGGGTCAATGTGGTTGATGATATTGGCCGTCAAATTAATAGCAGTGACAAGCAGTACACTTCTAGCATTCGTGTAGAGAATGTAAAGCTTAAACGCTACGAATTGGTCGGGGTGTTAACCGAGGTTCGCCTAGTGTTGTCCGCGGATGTGTTTTACGAAACACTGAATAACGATCAGGGCGAGACTGATGAGCCGATGATTGTAAAAAACCAAGTACAAGTAGAGCGTACTTATCAATTTGATGAAGCTTCAGTTAGTACCGATGATAAACAAGGTAAGCAAATTGAAGAGTGGCTATATATAAATTTAGCCCAGCGCATTACCGATCAATACGTGGCACTCAACTTACCTCGTGTTGCACCAAAAGCTAAACAAGATGACTCTAAGATAGCCGTATTGGTGCCAACTGATTCTACCTCGCCTGCAGCTGAGTCTACCCCTTAAGCCATGGAAGATACTTTTTTAAATATCTATCCAAAGCTTAGCGCTGCTAGCGCCACAAACCCGCTGAACTTAACCGGATTGTGGTTATCACATGGTGATGAGCCTTTGTTACAGCAATGGCTCATCGATGCCATGCGTATCTCTTGGCGAGCACAAAATCTGGCCGTCAAACGCTTAGAGCTGGTGTCAAGTAAGACTTGGCAAGAGGTTATGAGTGAGCTGAACAGCTTATCTTTGTTCGATGATGCCACAGCGGTTATCGTGACCGGTAATCACAAGCCTGATAAGGCAATGCTGCAAGAGCTCACAAGTTTTGCCAGTGCGTCCAATAATGGCGATAACCAAAACTGTATGCTATGGCTAACTGGTAAAGTAGATAACCGCTCAAAAAGTAGTAAGTGGTATATACCCTTTGCGCAACAAGGGCATGTCATTGATTGTAATTTGTATAATGAGAACCAACGTCAACAGATTCTAACCTTTCAATCGCAAAAATTTGGGCTGAATTTGTTACCCGAAGCTTGGCAGTTTTTGATGGTGCAAAGAGAACATCATCTGCTCAGTGCTTATCAGGCCTTATGGCGCTTGTCATATTTATATTCACCACAGACCGTCTCTCCTAACGAATCTGCTATTGATAGCAGCCAACCTGACTCCTCTGATTTAGCGAGCACTACCACCATTGATGTCGAGGCCTTAAAAAATGCCTTAGTCAGTGATGCACAGTATAGTGTCTTTGATTTATCCGATGCTATGTTGGCCGGCAATGCCGCTCAGGTAGTTAAGATTATGGAGCAATTAAAAGCCACCGAAGAACCCACTCCCTTAATACTTTGGGCCATTAGTAAAGATATGCGCCTGATTATGCAGCTTATGGCAGGAGAAAATCCGCAAAGTATAGGTATCTGGAGTAGCAAGCAGTCTTTATATCAAAATGCTTGCCGACGTCAAACCCAACAAAGCATTGCCGATTGGCCAGACATTCTTTATCAATGTGACAAAGCGGTCAAAGGTATTGTGCGTCAACCAGCATGGGAGCTTATGTTACAAGCGGCCTTAAGAGTGACAGGACACCGACTGTTTTAGTCAGCTACTTTGGTTTTTTAGCCAAAAAAATTATGGCGGTACCCACTGCTGTATTGATTTCACCTACTCCAACTTATTTATAGCACCCAGTTGTTTATTCACCTAGCTATTTATTCACCCAAGCTCACTGTTTCTCGGTTTTTTGGTAACTACAACCGTCTTTTGTAACCTTTCTTAAACTTAATACCATATTCTTTTTATGGTAGTAAGGTATCATAAGCCTATTTAAAATTAGGTTGCGGATTGTGACATGGCTTTTATCTCTAATCAGAAAACTTACAAGTCTCTTATAAAATGGAGTCTCATAGCTTTAGTTGTCTTGGCTTTGGGCATACTCTTATATAATAAATTCAAACCCAAAGAGGAGACACCAAACTACATTACCACTACTGCTGAGGTAGGAGACATCGAACGTAATGTAATGGCTTCAGGGAAAGTAAAAGCCCTAAACACAGTTGATGTAGGGGCTCAGGTCTCTGGGGAGGTCACTAAGCTGTATGTGGATGTGGGTGATGAAGTAAAAAAAGGCGATCTTATCGCTCAAATTGACCAAGTTACCCAAAAGAACAATCTATCTAACCAACAAGCTACTCTAGAGCAAGGCCGAGCGGGATTACAAAGTGCGCAGGCGGAGTATTATAGCCGCAAAGCAGGGCTAGAAAGCGCCCAAGCAGATCTAGCAAGCCGTAAGGCCGACTTGAAGCAAGCTCAATCTGACTATGCCAGATTGCGCCCATTACTTGCTATGGATGCTATCAGCCAACAAGAAGTCGAAAATGCACGTACCACAGTCGAAAAAGCACAAGCCAGTGTGGCCGCAGCACAAGCAGCCATCAAGACTGCTCAAGCAGCTCTAATCACCGCTCAATCCAATATCGCCAGCAGTGAAGCCGACCTACGCAAAGCCCAAACCAACTTAAATACCGCCAGCACTGACTTAGGCTATACCACTATCCGTGCCCCAATGGACGGCACTGTGGTCGCTGTGGTCACCGAGCAAGGGACAACCGTTAACGCCAATCAAGCTGCGCCCACTATCGTCACTTTAGCCGACTTATCAACGGTGCGTATTAATGCCCAAATCTCAGAAGCAGATGTGATTAATGTAAAAGCGGGCATGCCGGTATACTTCAATACCATTGGTGATCCGGACAAAAAGTACGATGCCATATTAACCGCTGTCGAGCCTGCCCCCGAACAAATCAGCTCTACCAGCTCCACCGACTCTGCCATCTATTATATTGGCTATGTCGAAGTGCCTAACCCTGAGCGCCGTTTCCGTATTGATATGACCGCTCAAGTCTATGTGGTCATCGATAAAGCTGATAACACTCTAATAGTCCCTTCTGCTGCGATCAAAAAATCTCAAGGAGCTAATAGTACCACTAACAACAAGGGTAACTATGTGCGCGTATTAAAAGCAGATGGTAGTGTAGAAGACAGACCTGTTACCGTCGGTATCGACAATAGAGTGAAAGCTCAAATCCTAAGTGGATTAAAAGCAGGTGAAGCGGTAATTATTGGTGAGAATTCAGGTGGCTCCGGTCAAGAACAAAGCCGTAGCCGTCGTCCGCCTGGAATGTAAGAGGTAATCTTTATGACCATTTACTCACCTGTTATTCGCTGATTATTTATTCACTGATCACTGACTATGAATTTATCTTAGGCTAGTTTTTTATTAGCTTTGCCTGAACTGAAGATTTTGCTATGACCACACCCCAGCCGCCAATAAGCAACTCTGTTGCACCCGACTCAGTGCAAAAAAGAACTGCCTCACCGCCAAACCCGAGGGCAGAGCCCATCATGCAACTAAGCGGTATCATCCGTGAGTTTCCCGCTGGTGAGCAAACCATTCGTATTTTACACGGCATTGATCTCACTATTTACCAAGGTGAAATGGTGGCCATCATTGGTCAGTCCGGCTCAGGTAAATCCACCTTGATGAATATCTTAGGCTGTTTAGACAAGGCCACTGCCGGTGAATACCTTATCTTTGGCAAATCAGTTAAGCAGCTGGATGCCGATGAATTGGCCAAGCTGCGCCGTGAGCATTTTGGCTTTATTTTTCAAAGATATCACTTACTTGGTGATATTGATGCTCAAGACAACGTCGCTGTACCTGCCATCTATGCTGGAATGGACAATAAGCTGCGAGCACAGAGAGCTGAACAATTACTGACGGATTTAGGTCTAGGTGATAAGGTACATAACCGGCCCAGCCAGCTGTCAGGCGGACAACAACAGCGCGTATCGGTAGCCCGAGCTTTGATGAATGGCGGTGATGTCATCTTGGCCGATGAGCCCACAGGTGCCTTGGACAGTAAGTCGGGGAAAGACGTTTTACAAATTCTAAATAATTTAAACAAGCAAGGTCATACGGTGATTATGGTCACCCATGACCCCAGCATTGCAGAGCAAGCCGAGCGAGTCATTGAGCTCAAAGACGGACGCATTATTGCAGATTACCGCAATGAGCACTTCAACCATTCGGACCAAACGCAAGACCCAGCCGATGAAGAAGCAATAGCTACTGACAGTCCTTCAAAAGCATTACGCCACAAACAAAAAAGCCGTCTTGGCTCACTAATTGACCGTCTGTCAGAAGCTTTTAGAATGTCAATATTGGCGATGCGCGCTCACAAGATGCGCACCCTATTGACCATGCTAGGTATTATCATTGGTATCGCTTCGGTGGTATCAGTGGTAGGTATAGGTCAAGGCTCGCAGCAGCAAATTTTGTCCAACATCAGCTCATTAGGCACCAATACCATCACCGTTATTGATGGTTACCCCTATGGCGACCCCAGACGACAATATAATGATGACAATCTTACTCCAGATGATGCCAAAGCTGTGGCCGATCAACCTTATGTGGTCAGTGTCAGCCCGCAGCTTGATACCAGCGCCAGTGTCCGCTACCGCAATATACAAGAGTCTGCTAGCATCAGTGGTGTAGGCTCAGACTATCTAGAGGTCACTGGAGAAAAACTAGCACAAGGTCAAAGCTTCGATGAACAAAGCATTTCCTTGCGGGTGCAGGACATCATCATTGACGATAATGCCAAAAGCACTTTCTTTTCAGACATCGCCAACCCCATTGGAGAAGTGCTCCTTATTGGCAATGTCCCAGGTCGTGTAATTGGGGTGTTACAGCCCAACGACAATGCATTTGGCTCCTCTAGCGACAGCCCTACTATCTATATGCCCTACACCACTATGATGTCGCGTATTGTGGGCGGAGAAACCATTGATCGCTTCGTGGTGCTTATTGACAATCAAATCTCCACCAGTGCCGCAGAGTCAGCAATTTCAGAGCTAATTGAAGGCCGACATGGGGCTGATGACTTTAGAACCCGTAACTCCGACTCTATTCGTCAAACCATTGAGTCTACTACCAATACCATGACGCTTCTCATCTCCTCTATTGCGATTATCTCGTTAGTGGTGGGAGGTATCGGAGTCATGAATATTATGCTAGTTTCAGTGACCGAGCGTACCAACGAGATTGGCGTACGTATGGCGGTAGGAGCCCGTCAAAGTGATATTATGCAGCAGTTTTTGATAGAGGCGGTCCTAGTTTGTATCTTAGGGGGCGGTCTAGGAATCCTGTTAGCGTTTTTGATTGGAGAGGGCATTAATAGCTTAGGCTCTGATAGTTTCAGCGTTATCTACTCCCCTACCTCCATTATCGCCGCTTTTATTTGTTCTACGTTAATCGGGGTTATTTTTGGTTTCTTACCGGCCCGCAACGCAGCGAAGCTCAATCCAGTTGAAGCTTTGTCTAGAGATTAATACGGTTAGCTGCCGCCTACGCTAATATGAATAGCTTTACACTAAAGCTAAGAGTACAAGCTAAGGCTAAGAGTACAAAAAAAGATTAATCTAAAAAAAATAGAAAAATTTAAGATTTAGGGTTGCATTCTCATTTTTGAGGCGTATAATGTGCTCTCACGTTAAGGGGATACAGCAACTCCTTACGTGATTAGAAAATTACCTTTAAGTAATTTTCTCTTGCGAAGCTAAAAAAGCAGTGCTTTTTTTAACTTTGTAGAAATTCCCCTTTAAGGGAATTTCTCTTGCACGGCTAAAATTGTATACAATTTTTTAACGCCGTTCAGGGCCGATAGCTCAGTTGGTAGAGCAGTAGACTTTTAATC
>JAHHUJ010000089.1 GCA_020024075.1 Psychrobacter sp. | reverse complement strand
ACCTTATGGTGCTGAGTGAGCAACAGTCCAGTACCCTCGATACACCAGTGCCCAAATGGTTACAGCAGTATTATGATCAGCAAGGTGTTGAGCTACTATTACCCGATAAGCCGGCTCAGTCCTTTAAACAACAGTTACAAGTGCTGTTAGATAACCCAGTACCAGTAGCAAGTTTCACTTTTGGTATTATCAGCGCTGAACAAATACAGGCGCTACAGGCAGTAGGGACTAGAGTTATCGGTACTGCCAACCACCCTCTTGAAGCCAAAGCTTGGGCCGATATCGGCGCAGATGCGGTATGTGTACAAGGCGTGGAAGCTGGTGGACATAGAGGCGGTTGGCTTCCTCAAAGTGAACAAGATCCGCTCGGTTTATTGACCTTAATTAGTCAAACCAAAGCAGTCACTGATTTGCCTTTAATTGCTGCTGGGGGGATTATGAACAGCCAGGATATTCAAGCCGTACAAAGCGCTGGGGCTCAATTGGCACAGCTCGGTACCGCATTTTTAACCACCCATGAGAGTGGCATCAACCCTGCTTACAAAGCTGAGCTGTTAAAAGTATCGCGTGGTGAACGCAGTAATCTGACCCGTTTAACCCGGCTGTTTTCGGGCAAACAAGCACGAGGCTTAGTCAACGACTATCTAACCAAGTATGCTGAATATGACAATGACACCCTACCCGCCTATCCACAACTAAATGCCATGACCAAACCGATGCGGGCTAATGCTGGCAAACAAGGCAATAGTGAATATCTCTCATTATGGGCAGGACAAGGTGTCAACCAAGTACGACAAGAGTCAACTGAATCTTTGCTACAAAGGCTGATGGCTGATAGTTAAAAAAAACGAAGATAAAATTAAACCGCTTTAAACTAAACAAGGGCTAAGAGAAAATACATCTCTTAGCCCTTGGTTTTTTAGCTTTAGTTATCTAGCTCTATGATCTACACCATTATTGACTTACGTCTTGTTGCTGCTTTTGTTTTAGCTCTTGTCTAAAATCTTTATAAGCTTTGGCTGTCGGCTCTATCGATTCGATCATCGGGATATGGCCGCTGTCTTTTAGCATAACCACTTTCGCTTGCGGTATCAGTTCCGCTATGTAAGAAGCCGTCTCTGGTTTAATAACCTTATCTTTATCACCCCATACCACCAAGGTAGGAATTTTATTAGCAGCGATAACTTTTGCCTCATCTTCCACACTATCAGTGGCAATTTGCTGTAGCACTTTGGCTTCTAACTGTTGGTTGTCTATTCTTTCTTGTGCCAATACCGCTTTGAATGATTTTGGAATATAAGGGGGATCATACATTAACAGTCCGGTTAATCTCTCAAAATCTTCATAGCTTTTGATCAGCAGTGGATTATTTTCTAAGGTCGTCCCTTCAAGAGCTTCAGTAAAGCCCACTGAGAAGAACCCACCTGCGTTTATTAACCACAGACTTTTAACTTCTTTGGGGTACATTGCCGCATAAGCGGTACTAATACTGCCCCCCATTGAGTTACCGCCGATATGCACATTAGAGGCCAAGCCTTTGGCTTGCATCAACTCATGGAGACGCTTCGCTTGTGCTCTAGCTCGATAGTCTTCATCCATAGGCTTATCCGACTCACCAAAGCCTATTAAGTCTGGGATAATTACGTGATAATCCTTAAACTCTTGAGCAATAAGGGTAAAGTTATCTTTATTACCCCCAAAACCGTGAATCAGCAACAATGGTTCAGCTGATTTATTATCACTTTCTGCATAAACCATAGTATCGCCAGAAGCTAGCTTAATAGACTTAATCTCAAGGCCAGCTTGATTACGTTCATGATTAACAAGCGTGTCAGCTGTAGCAATAGATAATGCATTAGGTGTAGTACACCCTATAACTGATACCGCCAATAGCGCGGCTAGTCCTTTTTTAAATGTACTCATCACTTCACCTTGATTAAAATAAATGATTATACTGTGCAATTTAATTAAATATTTTATCTAATTATAAACACTGCATACTAACTACGATAATAGCATTTTTGTCCAGTATTACTGTTGTTAATCGTCAAGGCGTCTAGGCAGGCAATAAGGGAAAGGAAAGGACAGGACAGGACAGGACAGGACAGGACAGGACAGGACAGGACAGGACAGAGAATAAAATAAGCAACCGCCTACTCTCTATTGAAATTGAACTGAATTGAGTTAAATTAATCTAATATATCAAACTCAATTATTTAAAATAACAGTTATATAATACCCAGTATTCACAGTAATCTACCACATAAATATTGGTTTTAGCCAATTAGCCAACGCTCGAATCTAATTCGCTGTATGGAGTGCCCCATGACAAAGCCTACGGAAGCAGCTCGGAAGCCAGCAAAAATACGCATCAGTATCAAGTTTTATCGTCTTATATTTACCGGACTAATGGCGCTACTCATGTCTTTAATCATTTCAGCGTCGCTGATATTGGTCAAAGAAGGCTATAACGATCTCTTCTTTGACCATTTGCTAAACTCGTGGAAATTAGCCTTTGTCTTCGCATGGCCCAGCGCTTATCTCTGTGCCTATATCATCCAGACTTATGTTTTGAGTCGTATTGATTTTTATTAATTCTAAAGCAATAAAAAAGCCCCTTATAACTAAGTCACAAGAGGCTAATGTTTATCACCAAACTTAGTATTGAATCTAAGATATAAAAAACTTCAAGATTGAGGATTTTTTGGCTGAGTATTTATTCAATTATGGCTATTTTTTGCTAGAATCTGGCATGCCTTTATAGAATCCAGATAATGCACAGATATGTTTTGCTAACTTAATGTGTCTGTCAGGAACGCCTTCATCATAATCGTCTTCTCCAAGGGTAAATAGCCAAGGTACTTTGGTATGATTCTTGGTGTATTGAGTGACAGAATAAGCTCTATAATAACCATCTTTACAAAAGACTCGGTAGGTTATATCGCTGTAGCCACCGTTTGCTTTAATAAGCTTTACTTCTCCCAAAGCAACATTTTTTCTGCGATACGGACTATCAACATTTAAATACTCTTTGGTATCCTCTGCATTGCCTAAAAGTGTCGGCATTTCATTCACCAAAAGCCATCTGCCCGGTTTTTCTGAGCCTACTAACAAAGTGGGCTCAATAGACTTTACTGCATTCAAAATATCCTGACGCTCTTGAGCTGTCGGTAAACTTCTCATGCTCTGTCTTTCTATATTTCTTTGTTGATTTGCTTTAATTGTTGCACAACCACTAAGTGTCAGTAGCGAAGCCACTCCTATACCCATACCAATAGCTTTTATTGTCATCTTTGTACTCCCAAATAGGTTTAAACTGCGTTAAAAAGGTAAGCTTTTATTGATTAATCCCTACTTACTCTGACATAGCACCAATAAGCTGGATAGGGAAAGTCACCACATCAAAAGCTAAGGCGAAAGGCAGTAATACCAGCTTTTCAGCGGCATTTTTACCACCGCGTGCTGCCGTTTGGGACTGCGTATAAATACTGACTGGATACGGCTTGGTTAAAGCGTTGTATTTGGATTGAATCAAACTTAGATTACTGACTGCTGGATAAACAGCGCCTTTAATCGGTACAGTAAAGCAGAAGCGCTGAGCCCCAATCCGCTGATCACTAGCATCGGTACATTCTTTACCGCCATTTTGTAAAAAGAACTGATAGTCGCTACGCTTAAACTCATCTTGCAATTTGGCATACGACATTTTCATTTCACCCTGAAAGTAGCCATCGTTGCGGGGTGAGTAAAAAGTCATATCACTGTCTACTTGGATATTCTTTGGGGTCAAATTGGTCAAAATACTGACCATTTCAGGACCGCCTTGGCTAAGCACATAGCTGTTCTTTTCACCAACAATAACCACACTACTCGCTGGCATATTAGGCAATGCTTGAGCTGGACGACCGAAAGCCACCAGTTGATCCTCAACCAACACCTGCTTGGCTGAGCTACGGCTGCTTTGACTGCTGTTAGATTCCATTAATTCAGTAGTGGCACACCCTGAAGTTAGAAGTAGCATCGCTAAGCCTGTGGCGCCCAGTACGGTCTTTGCCATACTCAAACTTAAAACACTGCCCTGTTGATAGTTACTAAGTTTTTTCATAGAAGCTTCCTTGTATCGATTAAGCTGCTGTAATATTGAATCTAACCTCTAGCTTAGGGGGTAACTTGAGGCTTAATTCAGTCTTTAAACTAATGCTATTTAGTGAGTCTAATATCTATCTTAACCGCTTACTCTTCACTTGACTATATTTATTCAACGCCGCAGCTGGATATTGTTTAGCTGCTTTTATTGAACCTAAACAGCTCTTTACCTACAGCCTAGCCACTTAGCTACTAAGCCACTTAACCGCTAGGCTACCTCACCATTGCTACTGGGAACTTTGTTTTTTAGACACGCCACTTGATGATCGGCCCTACCCTCTAGCACAGGCTTGGTTTGAGCGCAGCCATCATCAGCGATAGGACAACGAGTACGGAACACACAGCCTGACGGCGGATTAATTGGGCTGGGCAAATCCCCTTCTAGTAGCTGAATGGTTTTGTTGCGCTCAATCTTTGGATCAGGAATGGGTACCGCAGACATTAGCGCTTGGGTATAAGGATGAGTCGGATGACCATAAATGGCTTTGTCTGTGCCCAGTTCAACCGCATTGCCCAAGTACATTACCAGTACCCGATCTGAGATGTGCTTAACCACCGATAAGTCGTGGGCGATAAAGATTAATGCCAAGCCCATCTCTTGCTGCACTTCTTGCAATAAGTTGATCACCTGTGCTTGAATCGATACGTCTAGTGCAGATACTGGCTCATCACAGATAATGAGTTTCGGTCTTAAGATAAGCGCACGGGCAATACCGATACGCTGACACTGACCCCCAGAGAACTCGTGTGGATAACGGTTTACTTGGTTGGCTAACAAGCCAACCTTAGTCATCATTGCCCGTACTTCTTGCTCGACTTCTGCCTTAGGTTTTTTTGGATAATAAGTGCGCAGTGGTTCAGCAATAATATCGCCCACAGTCATTCGTGGGTTCAAGGAAGCTAAAGGGTCTTGAAAAATCATTTGAATGTCTTTTCGGGTCAGACGCATCTGTTTTTTTGAGGCGCCCATGATTTCTTGACCATTAAACTTGATGCTACCTGAACGGGCTTTGACTAGGCCAATAATGGTTCGAGCCAAAGTCGATTTACCACAGCCCGACTCACCTACCACGCCCAGTGTCTCGCCAGCATAGAGGTCAAAAGAAACCCCGTTAACCGCTTTTAAGGTAGCAGGCTTCTGCCAGAAGTAGCTGCCTTTTTGTTTGATATCGAAGCTGGTAACCACGTCTCTAACTTGCAATAAAGGCGTGTCATTCACCACTTCAATTCGGGTAGTCTTGGTTGATTTGTCTTTGATCTGTTCCATGATTTACTCCTCCACCCCAGTCACAACTTTATCCTGCACTTGCTCCTGTGCATCCTCTGGATCTGTATTGGCCACATCTTCAGGTTTCCAGTGGCAAGCACGTTGACGATCATGGTTCAAGAACTCCAATGGCGGCGCCACGTTATAACAAATGTCCATTGCATAAGGACAGCGCTCATAGAACGGACAGCCTGGCGGTAAGCTCAATAAGTTTGGCGGACTACCGGGAATGGTTTCAAGCTTACCGCTTTCATTATCCAAGCGTGGTATCGCTCGTAGCAGACCCTTGGTATAAGGGTGGGTGGGGTTGTAGAAGATGTCTTCGGTTTCCCCATACGCCATGGTACGTCCAGCATACATAACTAAGACCCGATCACAGATACCGGCCACCACGCCTAAGTCGTGGGTAATCATGATAATGGTAGTACCAAAGTCACGCTTTAGCTCATTCATTAAGGTCATGATCTGCGCTTGTACCGTCACATCAAGGGCAGTGGTTGGCTCATCAGCAATAAGTAATTTGGGACGGCATAACAGCGCCATAGCAATCATTACCCGTTGCCGCATACCGCCTGAGAATTCGTGTGGATACATGCCAATACGCTTACGGGCTTCAGGAATCTTCACCGCATCGAGCATTTTAATGGCTTCTTCCCAAGCCTCTTTTTTGCTCATGCCTTTATGCAAGATAAGCACTTCGGCCAACTGGTCACCGATTTTCATATACGGGTTTAAGGCGGTCATCGGATCTTGGAAGATCATTGATACCTGCTCAGCACGTAGTTTATTCAGCTCTTTTTCGCTTAGACCTAACAGCTCTTTGCCTTGGAACAATACTGAACCATCGGTACGGCCGTTTTTTGCCAATAATCCCATAATGGCAAAAGCAGTCTGTGATTTACCGGATCCTGACTCCCCCACGATACCCAAGGTTTCTCCTTGGTGTAGCTCAAAGTTCAGGCCGTTTACGGCGGTAACCTCGCCATCTTCAGTTTTGAATTTCACAGATAAATCTTTTACCTGTAGCAAGGTCGGTGCTTGTGTTGCAGCGCGGCCATCTTGAGGGTTTTGTGCTAAATTGTTGTGTCCTACTGTCATAATAAGTCTACCTGTATTGGCTGTCTGGCTATCAGATAATTAGGATTGGCGGCTTGAGGATATTACCCGCTATTAACGGTCTTTGGGGTCAAACGCATCACGCAGACCATCACCAATAAAGTTAAAACAAAATAGCGTCACCACTAAGAATACTGAAGGAATTAAGATCTGCCAGGGGGCTACTTGCATGGTTTGCGACCCCTCTTGCAATAACGCGCCCCAACTGGTCATCGGCTCTTGAACCCCTAAGCCTAAGAAGCTTAAGAAAGACTCAAACAAAATCATGCTAGGTACCAACAATGAGGCATAGACTACCACCACACCCAAGACGTTAGGCACAATGTGGCGCATGATAATATTAAAGCCAGAGACACCGCCGACGTGCGCCGCTTCAATGAATTCTTTGCTCTTCAAGCTCAAGGTTTGACCGCGTACGATACGCGCCACATCTAGCCAAGACACCAGACCAATGGCGACGAAGATAAGCATTAGGTTACGGCCAAAGATAGTCACTAATAAAATAACGAAGAACATAAACGGGAAGGCGTTTAGGATTTCCAAAAAGCGCATCATAACCGCATCAATCTTACCGCCTAAGTAGCCCGAAGCTGCGCCATAAACAGTGCCAAATAACACCGCCACAGTGGCTCCAGCAATACCCACCAACAGCGAAATACGGCCGCCAATGGCAGTCCGTACTAACAAATCACGGCCTAAAGAGTCGGTGCCAAAGTAGTGCTTATTTTCAAAAGAGGGCGCACCTTGCATATAACCCCAGTCGGTATCAGCGTAACCGAAAGGGGCAATCATTGGCACAAATATCACAAATAGTGTGACCAAAAACAAGATAACCAAACTGGCTATGGCCGCTTTGTTTTTATAAAAACGACGCCAAGCATCTTGCCAAAGACTGCGGCCTTTAATGGCTTCTGCCGTAGGTATTACTATATCGGTTGGCTTATCAGTGATAACAGTCATAGTCATCCTTGTTCTTAAATGGGTTACTTTAAATTAGGGTATTTGAAAGTCTAAGTTAAACGTCTAGGTAAGCGGCCATAATGAATTATGGCCGCTGCCTCAGTGACAGCTAATACTTAATTTGTGGGTCAATAACCGCATACAAAATATCGACAATGGCATTAAAGGTAATGGTCAGCACCCCAACCAAAATGGTCAAGCTAAGCACCATGCCATAGTCACGGTTTAACGCCCCATTGACGAACAATTGACCGATACCTGGTAAACCAAAGATGGTCTCAATCACAATAGAGCCGGTAATAATACCTACGAAAGCGGGGCCTAAATACGAGATGACCGGTAACATCGCCGGGCGCAGCGCATGCTTAAATACAATACGCTGCATAGGTAATCCTTTGGAGCGGGCGGTACGAATGTATTGACTGTTCATCACCTCAATCATAGAGCCACGCATGATACGCGCAATACTGGCAGTATAAGCCAACGCTAGTGCGGTGACCGGTAAGATAAGGTTCTGTACGGCCCCATCATTCCAGCCACCGCCCGGTAACCACTTCACGGTAATGGCAAAAATAAGCACCACCAACGGCGCTTTGACAAAGCTTGGGATACCCACACCGATATTGGCAAAGTCCATGACGATATAATC
>JAHHUJ010000088.1 GCA_020024075.1 Psychrobacter sp. | reverse complement strand
CAATGACTAGCTGACTCTAACTAATTAACTCAACCTAACTAACTCAACCTAACTACCAGCGACCGCGTCTACTGAATATGAAGCCACCCAGCAGGATACCTAAAAATAAGGACACAGCTACGGTGACTGCCCCATACATAAACAGCTGGCCACTGCGCTCATTAATCAATACATTAACCCGAGTTTCTAGGTCATTGACATCTCGCTGCAACTGGGCATTACGACTAAGTAACTCTTGATTGGCAGCGGATAACTCAGAGTCGCTTGGCTGCATGCCACTGGCCAAACTGTTTGGGTTTTCTAGTGCGTTTGGGGTTTCGCTGGGGTTTGCCTCTTGTTGACTTGGGCTTTGCGGATTGATTTCATTAAAAGGGGTGTTGGGCTGAGGGGCAACCTGTGGATCTTCCTCTGCAGCGGGTGCCTGCTGTTCATTATTAATTACCACAGTAGGCGCTGCAGAGGCGGCTACTGAAATAAGTGAGGCAGATAATGACCAAGTGAAGACAAATAAGGCAGTACGGATAATTGAGCCGTTACTCTTGACTTTAGAGGGGGCAACAGCAGTAGGTGCAGAGCGTTGTGAAGCAGACATGGCGATAAATTCCAATACGAATAAAACAATGGGTCAATTAAGCAGAAGGCAAGGCTTGAATAAAGGGCTTAATATCGACATGGCTATAAACCCCTGCCTTTAAGTAAGGCTCTTCGCTCGCCCATTGTTGAACGGCTTCTAGGCTATCAAAAGCGGCGACAACCAAGCTACCCGACATACCCTCTTTGCCGTGCTCAATAGGATTAGGGCCTGCAATAACCAGCCGACCCTCTGACTCAAGCTGCTTTAGACGAGCAATATGAGCTGGGCGGGTTTCTTGTCTTAACTGTGTGGAGTTGGCAACATCGTGACCAATAATCATAAATAATGGCATAGTAAGCCTCGTATCGAAGGAGTCGGATTTATAGTAACTAATGGTTTAGACTAAACTAAAACCTAGGTTAAGGCCAAGACTCAGCGGGAGATAGCTGAGTAAGTCCAAGCTATTTATTAGATTTGTCGTCAGTGATTTCTGGGTTGAGGTGATTTTTAAGTATAACAAACTGACCCACCATAAACACTAACATGACAGGTAACCAGCCGTAACTTTTGAAGTTAATCCAAGTTGGCTCGCTGGTATAAAAAGCAAAGTAATATTGTAGTCCTGCCATCAAGATGAAGTAGCCTACCCACGCTAAGGTCAGTTTATTCCACCCTGATTTGGTCAAACTAAAGACACTCTTCATGGCCATCTCTAGTAGAGGTTTACCAACCAGCACACTGATTAATAAGGCCGCTGCGAACACGCCGTTAATAACGGTTGACTTCCATTTTAAGTAAATATCGTCATTAAATAATAAGGTCAGGCCACAGAATACAACGGTTAGCACTAAGGTCACAGCTTGCTGTTTAGTCAGACGACCTTTTTGGGTCGTCAAGTGAATAGCTGCAACTGCCACAGTGGCGATTAAGATTGCCCCAGCACCAGCCAAAACACCTTGGGTTTTCGCCACATAAAAAAAAGCGATTAAGGGGATAAAATCTAACAATGCTTTCATAGAAGTCACAATAATAAAATTAAGAGAATAGGAGGGGTAACGTGTGGCGATAGTTTACACGCCATTCCCCATAAAAAAAAGCATTGGCGCTATATCGAAGCTTTATAGTTAAGGTGATATTGCGCCGATTTGTTCGATTCAAAGTGATTGTCTAAGCTGGCTATAACTATAAGAATTAGCTACAAGCTGTCTGGAAATATATCGACAAATATCAGGTAATAACCGTTACAATATTAGCCATATAACATTAGCTATACAACCTTCTTATTATAAAGACCAAACTATAAAGACCAAAAATATGCCGCATAGCCTTACAGAGCCAACTTCAGTGCAAAATCCCCAGTCCTTGTGTTACAAACGCATCGATTTACACAGTCATAGCACTTGCTCTGACGGCAGCAATACCCCCACCGAGCTGCTGCATAAAGCACACGCTGCCAACATCGATATCTTTGCTTTAACCGATCACGATACTTTGGCCGGTATCCCAGAAGCTAAGACTGTGGCTGAAGAGTTGGGTATTACCTTAATTAATGGGGTGGAAATCAGTTGTCAGCATACGCTTACTGGCGGTTATGGCAAAAATAAAGCCAAGGATAAAATCATTCATGTGCTAGGTTTGGGCTTTACTGACTTTACTGAAATGAATGAGACCTTGACCCAGATTCAAGTCAGTCGTGGTAATCGCGGCCGCATGATTGTCAAAAAAATGGCGGAGCTGACAGGTCATGACTTCGATGAGATGTGGCAGGCGGTACTAGCAAAAGCTGATGGTAATGCAGATGCGGTAGGGCGCGCCCATATTGCTAAAGTCTTGTTGGAGCAAGAGATTGTACCGACCATGCAAAAAGCTTTTGATAAGTATTTGGCCGATAACAAAGCCGCTTACGTACCGATTGAGACGCTAAGTATGGAGGATACCATTAACCTTATTCATCGCTGCGGCGGTAAAGCGGTCTTAGCCCATCCAACCCGCTACAACCTATCTGCGACCCGAGTGCGCAAGCTGATTGCTGAGTTTGCTCAATTTGGCGGTGATGGTTGTGAGCTGCCCAGCAATGACGAGCCTTTAAGCACCCGGCGTATGGTCGATCGCAGCATCGCTGAGCATGGTCTACAAGTATCGACTGGCAGTGACTTTCATGGCAGTAGTATGCCTTGGCGCAAACTTGGTGATGTGCCAAGTCTGGCGCAAGGTCAAACGTTAGTGCTTGATGGGTTACTGAGCTAAATCCGTCACTAAATTTGCCAGAACACTGGTAGCAAATGTCCCTGTGGGCAAAGTAAATTGTAATAGCAAGCTTTGTTCATCAGGCCAAGTCCAGCTAAAGTCACTGACTGGCAAGCGTGTGGCACGGCGCATGGTTTTAAGCTCTTTTTTTTCAAGCCCCTGAGCCAGTCTTTGCAAGATAGGATTTTGTGCTACTACCTGCTGCTCTAATGCTTTGGCAGCGCCGCTAACCTTGTCATTTTTTATACCCCATAACGGTGCGGTTGGGTGAATATCACCGCTGGCAAGGCGTTGTTGTATTTCCTGATCTAGTTGCTCAACAGTGAATACCGATCCTGAACCGTTTAAATTAAACACATCCCCTTCAAGCGCTTTATCCCAATTATCTTGCTCAACGCGAGCGGAGACTATCTGGTTAAAAATGGCACTGCGAGCAGAAGATAACAGTAGCGACTGCAAATCACGGCTTCTTTTTGGGTGCGGTTTTCGGCCATTTATGGTGCCTTGTTCAAACCATTCTAAAGCGCTGGCTATGTTGTTGCCTTGACGGCCAAAGCGCTGTTCACCGAAGTAATTGGGTACGCCTGCTTCGCCCATAATGGTCAAGAGGGCATCAGCTTCAGCAGTCGTTGCGGCAACTTTGGGGTTTAGTTCAATATCGGTTAAGCGGATGACAAAACGATTGGCTTTGTGAGTGCCACGATTAAGTTTTTTGTTGTGCCAATCTTGTTTGAGCACTTGTACTGATTCAGTCTCAGAGTTTAGATTAGCTGTAATAAATTCATCAAAGCTTAGCTCTGGCAACTCACCTTTGGGGATTCGCAAACTAAACCACTGCGTCGTTACCGCTTGTCGGTCTTTTAGCCCTGAGTAGCCGACATCACGGCTAGGGATTTTGGCCCACTTGGCCAATTGATCGGCCACAAAGCTGGTGTTCATACCGCTCTTTTTGATCAATAACCACAAATGCTCACCTGCACCAGACAGCTCAATATCCAATAATTCATCGACCTGAAAATCTGCAACAGATTGCTTAAAACGGGCGCTAGAAATAGGGGCAGGGGTAGGCTGTGCCCATTGGCGAGAGTCGGTTAACTGGGCAGTTTGCTCAGGGCTAATGGGTGCTTGGGAGGTGGCTGATGTCATAATAAGCTCAGAAAATAAAAGAATTTAAAAAACAGTATATTGTTACGGCTTAGGTAGGATTTAAGGTTTAATAGGTTTACTAACAGCCTAAGTTTCTGCTTTAATAATCTTAGGCTGTTAACTGCTAATTTAGTTGTGGAGTATACCACTATGTCTAGCCCCAATAATTCCAGACCTGATGTTTTTTTGCGTCAAGCCACTGCTGAAGATGTGCCTGCCTTGCTTAGCCTGCTAAATCAATGCTACCGGGAGGACGTGGGCTGGACCAATGAAGCACATTTAGTCGGGGGTATTCGTACTACGGCACAAGAAATTGAAGCAGTTATTAATGCACCACGCCATTATTTATTTGTTTTCCCTGAAGTTAATGAGGGCAATGAGACTGGTAAAATTCTAGGCTGTATTGGCGTGGATATCCAAGCAGAACAAAGCACCGCCTATATTGGTATGTTTGCAGTCCATCCAAGCTTACAAGGCTTAGGCGTGGGCAATCAGATTTTGCAAGCGGCAGAGACCTTTGCAGGACGTCATCTAAAAGCTGATGATAATCCCCATAAAATCCGTTTAACCATGAGCATCTTAAGTCAGCGTCCAGAGCTATTGGCTTATTACCAGCGCCGAGGGTATCAGTTAAATGGGGAGCGTCTGCCGTTTCCGGAAGATGGCAATAATGGTGAGCCGAAGCTGGCTGGCTTAGAGCTTCTTGGGCTAGAGAAGATAGTGTAAACTGGTTGTTATAACCTGAACATTATTAATTAGCCGAGCCGCAGCCTAAAAGCGATCTTCTAGGGTCTCTAAATTATGGGTAATGGCCTCAAAGCAAATGTCTGGCGTAAAACCGCGATACTGCAAAAATCTCAGCTGGCGGGCCTTTATCTTTTGATCGGTGGGAATCTCACTACCATATTTTTTGACCCGAGCCTCAACGGCCAGTCGCAACCAATCTACCCCTTCCACCAGATCGTTATCGGACAGCACATCGACAAATTCTTCGTTGTCCTCCATCGCCATATCAATTAGCTCATCGATATTAGTCGGTACTTCGACTTTACGCTTATAAAAATCATTTTTAATGCGTAAGCGACCCCGGCCTTTGCGGATGCCCTCGCGAATGAGCATTAGTGCAGTACGATGGTCACTATGATAGCCTTTTTCCGCAAACTCTTGTAGCAGCTCATCAATCTTGACAGGATCTTGCTCTTTATCAAGTAGCTTCTGCCGCAGCTCTCCAGCAGAATGCTCACGCCGAGATAGATAATAAAAAGCCAACCAGCGCAGACGACTATTGGCTTTGATTTCTTCTTTTTCTGCTTGGCGCTGCTCGGGCGTTTTTAGATAAGCTTTAAGTGCAGCAGGCAGGTTATCTATGCCTAAGTTATCGTTTTTAACTTGGCTGTATGTTTGAGTTGAGGCGGTTGTCGTATTCTCTGTGCGAGGTTTATCAGCCTGCTCTTGCTGTTCAGCTTCCGCTTTTACCTGTGCCAATAGATTTTTAATGCTATTAGGATCTATCTCTTTTACCGGCTCAGTGCTTTTAACTTTGGGCTGATAAGGGGAGGCCGGATGGAATGTCTTTTTCTTTTTGCGTTTTGTTTTAGCTGGATATTTGTGATTTAAGCTTTCTTGGTTTTGGGTTGAAGTTTGGTCCCAATCTTCATTCTTTTTATATTTAGCTTTAGAAGCTTGGTTATAGTGACCAGCTTTTGTAGAGGTTTGTGATGAAGACGATATGAGCTTATCATTACTTCTGTGTTTATTTATCAGCTGTGATTTATCTTCAGCCACCACAAAATCACGGGCAAAGCGCTCCTTTACCCGTGATGAATTATTCTGAGATTGGTTTTGTTGTTTTTGCTTCTGTTGTTGCTTACTGCTCTTAGCTGAGCTCTTCGAGGATTTGTGGTCGATGTTGTTTTCAGCAAGAATTTCAGCCAGTGTTTTTATTTGCATAAAACTTACATTGAAACCTACTAAGCGTCAGCATCAGCACTTGGTAGTGCATCCTCTTCTGAATCAGGTTCAGCTCCCTTTTCTGGAGCCACTGCCAGCTTCTCAGCACGGATTTTGGCCTCAATCTCTTCAGCAATGGCAGGATTGTCTTTTAAAAACAATACTGAGTTGGCTTTACCTTGACCAATCTTTTCATCACCGTAGCTATACCAAGCGCCAGCTTTGCCGACCACACCGATATCTACACCTAAGTCGATAACTTCGGCTAAGTGGTTGGTACCTTCACCATAAGTAATTTCGAATTCAGCTTGACGGAACGGTGGCGCCATTTTGTTCTTGATAACTTTGACACGGGTTTGGTTACCGATAATTTCATCACCACTTTTCACTGCACCAATACGGCGAATGTCTAGGCGAACTGAGGCGTAGAATTTCAGGGCGTTACCACCAGTTGTGGTCTCAGGCGAACCAAACATAACCCCAATTTTCATACGAATCTGGTTAATAAAGATAACCATACAGTTTGAGCGTTTGGCATTACCGGTAATTTTACGCAGTGCCTGACTCATTAAACGCGCTTGCAGACCCATGTGGCTATCGCCCATCTCGCCTTCAATTTCAGCACGTGGTGTAAGGGCTGCGACCGAGTCAATAACGATCATATCTAGCGCACCAGAGCGCACCAGCATATCGGTAATTTCTAACGCTTGTTCGCCGTTATCAGGCTGAGACACGAGTAAGTCATCAGTGTTCACTCCTAATTTACGGGCATAAATAGGATCTAGTGCGTGCTCAGCATCGATGAAGGCACAAGTACCGCCTTGCTTTTGGCACTCAGCAATGGCTTGTAAGGTTAGGGTGGTTTTACCCGAGCTCTCTGGACCATAAATCTCAATAATACGCCCTTTTGGTAAGCCGCCAATACCTAAAGCGATGTCTAGACCTAATGAGCCGGTTGAAACTACATCCACATCTAGCGCGGCTGAGTTATCACCTAAATGCATGATGGTGTTTTTACCAAATTGCTTTTCGATTTGGCTTAAGGCAGCTTTTAACGCTTTGGCTTTGTTGTCATCCATAATGATGTCCTGATTTAAGTAATTAAAAAATATTTTTGTTAAAAGGATAGAGTCTTAAATAAGTATAATTTTTGATTTAAAGTGGGTGAATAGTGAATCACACGGCTTATTATAAAGACTAATTATAAAGATTAAATTATGATTTAGTAGTGCTAATAAATGTCATTAGAATAATTCATATGTTTTTAATAGAAGGTTGGCTTTAGTCTTTGTTGCAGTAGCTTATAATAACAGCGGATTCGATAGGGTAAGTATAGCAAATTGTTATCAACTTAATAGAGGTTAAAAGCTGTTATACGACACTACCTGTCGTATAACATGATAGGGGTAGATATCATTATTGACTATTCCATTATTAACGATTCCATCAAAAACAAACAAGCGCCAGCCTCTAATATAGAGACTGGCGCTAATTCTGAGCATTCAATACCCAGAAACTTAATCTAAGTTATTGATGCTCTGACTTGTATTTATTTAAATAAAATCAGACAACAACTGTTTAAAATATTAAATTAATAAGCTTCGATTACACCACAAGCCATACGGTCACCAGAGTTACCAGCGGGCTGGCTAGTATAGTCATCGGCACCAGCGTGGATGATAAAGGAACGGTTGTAAACAGTGTTAGCCACTCGTGGATCTACTGAGATATCTTTACGCACAAAGTTCATGCTCGCCACACCATTGGCATCAGCTGTGATGTTTGGTAAGTCGCCTGCATGGCTTTCTAACGCAGTAGGATGACCATGTTGTTTGTTAAATGGGTTGAAATGACCGCCTGCATCTTGACCTTTATTGGCACAAGTACCATTTTCATGGATATGGATGGCATAGGTAGAGCCAGGGTTTAAGCCTGTTAGTTTACCAAATACTTGAACGCCTCCTTGTACGGGACGTAAGTACATTTTACCAAGATGAGCTTGACTAACATCTACCGTTTGGATTTGAGCTTGCAAAGCAGGTTGTACTTCGGCAGGAAGATCACCTTTAGTTGGGGTAGTTTGGCAGGCAGATAAAGCTAGTGCAGAAGCTAAAATTGCAGAAGTGGTAAGTAGTTTTTTCATTAATAAATACTCCTATTTTAAATTATATTGTTATTTAAAGTGCGTAATTGCTTATGGCACTTAATTGTTTATAGTATTTGGTGGTGTTTCAAAAAGTATGCTGACATTAGACATACCCATAATTAATGTAAAAG
>JAHHUJ010000087.1 GCA_020024075.1 Psychrobacter sp. | reverse complement strand
ACACTGCGAGAAGGCTCACAAAATACATGATAACGTGTTAGATCGAAACTTTTCGTCCACTGGGGTAATGGTGTCTATTAACTTATCGCCAATGAAGGGTTTAATATCACGTTGGTATTGTGAATAATCACGGCTATAGGTAGTAGGTGCTATGTGGGTTCGACGTTCATCATGCCAGTGCTGGGCGATAGTATCGAATAGCTTTGAGCCGTCTTGTTTGAGCTTGTTATCTTGCTTACGTTGTTTAGGGTCGATACCATCAATTAATAATTGCTTAACCTCGCTATTATGCTGGCGTGCATCAGCAAGGCTCATATTAGGGTATTTACCTATAGTAAGCGTTTGTTGTTTACCCTGCCAGCGATAAGCACTGATCCATGATTTAACACCTGTGTAACGCACCCATAATTGAAGTCCCTCACCATCACTATACTTGTCAGGTCTTCTTGAGTCTTTAGCTTTCTTAGAAGGCTTGAGGTTCTTAACTTGCGTGTTAGTAAGGCTCATTGTTGGTATTATCCGTGTTGGTATCGGTCAATACCAACAATAATACCAACAATTTATGCGGATTACTACGGATTATTTAGGAGGGCTTAATAGTATTAACTCCTATCAAACGCCCATAAAAAAAGGGCTGACGGTCAATGACGGTCAGCCCTAATTAAATGTTTGGTCGGAACGGCAGGATTTGAACCTGCGACCACTACACCCCCAGTGTAGTGCGCTACCAGACTGCGCTACGCCCCGATGGACAAACTATTTTACTGATATTAATAATTATTGCAAGTACTAGAGCACTATTTAACCCAAAATCTCTTTCAGAATTTGGTTAACCTGCTGCGGATTGGCCTTACCACGGCTGGCCTTCATCACCTGACCAACCAAACCGTTAAAGGCTTTCGCTTTACCGCCTTTGTATTCCTCAACCATCTGCTGGTTATTGGCGATAACCTCTTCAACCATAGCTTTAATGGCGCCCGTATCGGTTTCTTGCTTCAGACCTTTGGCCTCGATAATCTTATCGGCAGCGTCTGCATCATCACCACCTTCGCCGTCATACAGAGCAGTAAATACTTGTTTTGCTAACTTACCTGACAAGGTATTGTCATTTAAGCGCTTTAACAAGCCAGCCAACTGTACTTCACTGATAGGGGAGTCGGTGATGGTTTTGTCTTCTTTATTTAACGCACCAAGTAGATCGCCCATGATCCAGTTGGCAGCTAATTTGGCGTGCTCATTACCTACTACTTCAAGAACAGTTTCAAAGTAGTCAGCCAATTCACGGCTACCAGTCAAGACACGGGCATCATATTCTGATAAGCCAAGCTCAGAACAGAAGCGCTCACGGCGTACCACAGGCAGCTCTGGCATGCTGGCACGAATAGCATCGACAGTCTCTTGTTCTAGGCGCACTGGCAATAGATCTGGGTCTGGGAAGTAGCGGTAATCATCCGCATCTTCTTTGGTACGCATGATACGAGTTTCATCCGCTTCTGGATCATAAAGCATAGTAGCTTGAACTACTTTGCCACCGTCTTCGATGATATCAATTTGACGCTCGATTTCACGGTTAATGGCGTTTTCGATATTACGGAAAGAGTTTAGGTTTTTAAGCTCAGTACGAGTACCAAAATCTTCGCCTGGCTGACGCACAGAGACGTTACAGTCACAGCGGAATGAGCCTTCTGCCATGATGGCATCAGAGATATCTAACCAAGTGACCAGCTGATGAATAGCTTTGATATAAGCGACCGCCTCTTTGGATGAGCGCATATCTGGCTCAGAGACGATTTCAATTAGTGGCGTTCCAGCACGGTTTAAGTCAATCCCAGTCATACCAGGTACGGCATCGTGTACTGATTTACCAGCATCTTCTTCTAAGTGACCGCGGGTAATACCAATGCGCTTGCTATATTCATTTTTTTCACCTTCATTGACGATGACATCAATATAGCCTTTACCAACGATGGGATTGGCCATCTGAGTAATTTGATAGCCCTTTGGTAAGTCAGGATAGAAGTAGTTTTTACGATCAAAGGTATTTAGCATACCCAGCTCTGCATTGACCCCGATACCGAACTTTAGGGCACGCTCAATAAGGCCTGCGTTTAACACAGGAAGCACCCCAGGTAGGCCTAAGTCAACGATATTGGCTTGGGTATTTGGCTCATTACCAAATTTGGTAGATGAGCTTGAGAAGATTTTACTTTCGGTATTTAGCTGGCAGTGAATTTCAATACCAATGACCACTTCATAGCCGTCAATCAATAACTCTTTGCGAACTGGCTGGTGGGTGGTGTTACTTTCAGTGATAGCAGTCATTAGATGCTCTCCTGTGCAGTAGCAGATAGCTTAGTGTGATAATCAGTGTGTTGCTGGAAGATATGAGCGGTCGATAGTAGCTTGCTATCATCCCAGTGATTGCCAATTAATTGTAGACCCACAGGCAGCCCTGATTCAGTGAAGCCGGCAGGCATACTGATGGCAGGTAGACCCGCTAGGTTGACCCCAATGGTGTAGACGTCACCTAGATACATAGTGACCGGATCCAAGGCAGTCTCTAGCTTATAGGCTGCGGTGGGGGCAGTGGGACTAGCAATCACATCACACTTCTCAAAAGCTTTTTTGAAGTCCTCTAAGATTAAGCGGCGTACTTTTTGAGCCTTAGTGTAGTAAGCATCGTAGTAGCCGGCAGATAAGGCATAAGTCCCCATCAAGATACGGCGCTGTACTTCATCACCAAATCCTTCAGAGCGTGAACGGGTGTATAGATCTGTTAAGTCTTTTGGCTCTTCACAGCGATAGCCAAAACGTACCCCATCAAAGCGAGATAAGTTTGAAGAGGCCTCAGCAGGGGCTAGCATATAATAAGTCGCTAGAGTGATAGCAGGGTCGGTAATGTTGACTTCAACAATAGTAGCACCTAAGTCCTCATACTGTTTCAGAGCATTGCGAACATTGCTGTCCACTTCAGTATCTAAGCCTTTACCGAAGTATTCTTTTGCCACACCTATGCGTAGACCGGCAAATGGTTTGTCAGCGTCAGCATCTTGAAGCGCTTTGTGCATATCTGCGATGTAGTCAGGCACTTCGCGTTTGATAGAGGTAGCATCGCGAGGGTCATGACCGGTCATAGGCTGTAATAAATATGCACAGTCCTCACTTGAGCGGCCAAAAGCACCTGCTTGATCTAAACTTGAGGCATAAGCAATCATACCAAAGCGAGATACGCTGCCGTAAGTAGGCTTTATACCAGTTAAGCCACAGAATGAGGCAGGCTGGCGAATTGAGCCCCCAGTATCACTACCAGTAGCAAAAGGTACGAAACCTGCTGCCACAGCTGCTGCTGAGCCACCTGATGAGCCTCCAGGGACACGGCTTGTATCCCAAGGATTATGTACGACACCATAGTATGAGCTTTCGTTATCAGAGCCCATGGCGAACTCATCCATATTCAGCTTACCTAAGCACACAGCGCCGGCTTCACGAATGTTTGAGACGATAGTGGCATCATAGGGTGACACAAAGTTGTGTAGCATTTTTGAGCCAGAAGTAGTGAGCAAGCCTTTGGTGCAAAACAGGTCTTTATGAGCCATGGGTAGGCCAAGTAGCGTTGAGTTGTCGCCTGCACTGCGTTTTTCATCCGCAGCTTTGGCCGCTTGACGCGCGCCTTCTTCATCAACAGTAATAAAGCTGTTGATTTTGTCATCCAGCTTGTTGATGCGTTTTAGGAAATGGTCGGTCAGTTCCATACTGCTAAACTGCTGGCTTTTTAGACCATCAGCAAGCTGAGCAACAGATAGGTGATGTAGGTCAGACATATTGGGTGTCCATTGTTATTAATTAAAGGTAAAAGTTATTAAAAGTAAGGTTATTAACTGAAAGTAGGGGTAGAAAATAAAGTCTTTTGGCCACTTATCACCAGCTATGACTTTATAAGCATTATTATAAATAAGCATGGTTATAAGTTTTTGCTGTTAGCTGAGATTAATTTTTTGCCACACCTTATTTTAAGTCCGCTTGATCTGTTTTAATTATTGATAAAGCCAAAGATAATTTTTACAAAGTCAAAAATACTGCGTGTCATAGACAAGGGTTAGTCAATCACTTGCGGTACCAGATATAGACCTTGTTCTACCGCTGGAGCCACAGATTGGTTCAATTCACGGTCAATATCAGCATTTGGGATATCCGCACGTAATTCTTGAGCCGCTTCGTGCACGTTGGCTAGGGGCGTTAAATTATCGGTATCTACGCTTGCAAGGGTCTGCATCATGTCTAAAATTTTAGCGATATCCTCAGCGAAGTGTTGCGCAGCTTCTTCATCTACCGCAAGGCGAGAAAGCTTGGCTACTTCCAAGATATCAGTGGTACAGATTTGATCTTCGCGATTAAGCGTCTGCGAATTTGATGTGCTATCGGTAGTCATGAGACAAAGCATCCTTTTTGAAATCGGTTAATAGAAAAGTTAGCAAACACAGTGAATAAAAAAGTTAGCAAAAAAATTAGTGCAATAAGAAGTTTATCAAACTGTTTTGGGGTATCGGGCTATTATAATGCAACTGGCACTTATTTTCAGTGGTTACCTTAATATGCGATCGGTTATTAAAATTGTAAATATTGGTCACATTAGTTTTTAAAATAAGTCACAATGACAGCGAAAGCCCTATCAATAGGGTGCTATTATTGGTTAAATAATGATTTTGACATGAGATGTTGCAATTTAATGCAGTATAGTTATATGAAAAATATGATATTTACATGATTTATCTATAATTAACCGCTATAATTTGCACCACCCGAATATTTGAGTAAATTTTCAAGGTTTATTCTTGTCGTCATGCTTTACTTTGGTTAAAGTGTGTTATTTCTATTCGACAAAATCTTAAAATATTTTTTAAAATATTAGACTCTTTTTTTTGAGAGCCAGTCTCTGCTTATTAAATGCATGGGATGATGACGCTACTCTTTAACTCGCAATACGCTGGAACACGATACATGAACCCGTTTGGATTTCTATCTAACAATATCGCCATTGACCTTGGTACTGCCAATACATTGATTTATGCGCCTGGAAAGGGTGTGGTTCTCGATGAGCCTACTGTTGTGGCTCTGCGTAGTAACCGTACTCAGAACCCAACGGTGGCTGCTGTCGGCATTGATGCAAAGCAAATGCTAGGTCGTACTCCCGATAATATTACCGCAATTCGTCCCTTAAAAGATGGGGTTATTGCAGATTTTGAGGTCACTCAAAAAATGCTGAAGCACTTCATCAGTAAAGTAAAAGCCAGACGCTTTTTGGCTCAGCCAAACGTTGTGGTTTGTGTGCCATGCAAATCTACCTTAGTTGAGCGTCGTGCTATTCGTGAGGCGGTATCATCAGCAGGTGCCAATAAGGTGTTCTTATTAGAGGAGCCTATGGCTGCAGCCATTGGTGCAGATTTGCCAGTGCATGAAGCCAGCGGGTCAATGGTGGTGGATATCGGCGGTGGCACCACAGAGATTGCAGTTATTTCATTATCAGGTTGTGTCTATGCTGACTCAATTCGTATTGGTGGTGATATCTTTGATGAAGCGATTATTACCCATGTACGCCGTAACCACGGCTGTGTGATTGGCGAAACCACAGCTGAGCGTATTAAGCAAAGCGTAGGGTCTGCTATCGATGAAGATGCAAAGCTTGAAGTTGAAGTTCGTGGTCGTAGCATGGCAGAAGGGGTGCCAAAAACCCTAACCGTAACTTCTGAAGAAATCCAAAAAGCATTGAGCGATTCATTAACTGGAATCGTTAGTGCGGTTAAAACAGCTCTTGAGCAAACGCCTCCTGAATTATCATCAGATATCGCCGAGCGCGGTATTGTGTTGACTGGTGGCGGTGCATTGCTACGTAATTTTGACAAGTTATTGTCAAAAGAGACGGGGCTTCCGGTGACTGTCGCTGAAGATCCGCTTACCTGCGTCAGTCGTGGTGGTGGTGCTGCCTTAGATTTTATTCATAACAAAAGTTTAAATATGATTTTTGTATAATCTATAAGTTTGTAAGTTCACTATGCCAACGACCCTCTTTGCTCAGTACAATCTTACCTTACGAAAAACAGCGGCCGTATTACTGGTCGCTATGGTTTTGATGTTACTGGACAGCAAAAATCCTGACTGGTTTAACCCCATACGCGATGCCAGTCATTCAGCGATGCAGCCCATTTATCAAATGTCGGTGTTGCCAACTTTTGTCAGTCACTGGGCAGATGGGACGTTAATGAGTAAAGAAGCCTTGCGTCGTGAAAATGTACAGCTACATGCTCAGTTGCTACATGCTCAGGCTAAGCTACAACAGCAAGATTATGTGCTGGCCCAAAATGCACGCTTGCAAGGTATCTTATCCACCACTAAGCCGGATCAGTATGAGTTAAATTTGGCGCAAGTAATTGGTACTGACACCAATCCCTTAAAGCAAATTGTGGTACTAAATAAAGGCAGTAAAGATGGGGTGCAAGTGGGACAAACCGCCATTGATGAAAATGGTATCCTTGGCCAAATTATTAATGTCTACCCTAATACTAGCCGCTTGTTACTCATTACTGATGAGCTGCAATCTGTATCGGTAACGGTCAGAAGAACAGGGCAGCGCGCCATTGTTACCGGTGAAGGAACGCCCAGCACTCTGAAGCTTGATTATATTTTTAAAACCTCAGACATTCGGGTAGGTGATGAGCTAATATCCTCAGGTCTAGGCGGCCGCTTTCCAGCTGGCTACCGTGTAGGCCGTGTGGAGTATATTAGTCCTGAACAAAACGAAAACTTTATGAATATTGACGTGACTCCTGCAGCAGACTTTGTGAATAGCTCCTATGTGTTAATTATGCAGGACAGTGAGCACGCCCCAAACTTTAGAGATGATAGATTTGCAGGCTCTTTAGAGCTTACTCAGATTCCTTATGTGCCACCTAGTCGCTCTATTGAGTCTAAGTGAGTGACATAGTTATGTTGCTGAGTTTGCCATTAAAATACAATTTATACCGCCGATTGTATCGCCAAGTTTTATGGCTCAGATTGTCAGTTAGGCATAACAAGCCTGCCGGTCAATTTTCTAACTCTAGCTCTGTCATATCCCAAATAACCCTGATGACCCTCATGAATAGTCATTGCCTAAGCTTATCTATTGAGGCTTCTTAAAAGGCGCTGCTGCTATTATGATGAAAACTCCTTTAAGCCCTTTCCAATCTTTAATGGTAGTTATTGCAAGCTTTGTAGTAGCTTCTGTTATCAATATCTATCCTATGGGCTTAGAAGCCTCCTTGCTGCGTCCTATGGCACTTATTATGGTGCTTATTTTTTGGTTAATATATCAGCCAAATTATGTAGGAGTAGTGACCGCTTTTGCCATTGGTATCATCTCAGATCTATTATTGGACACGCGTTTGGGCCAACAAGCCTTTGCGGCTGTGGTGATGGCGTTCTCTGTTAGATTTATGGGGCAGTATGTTAAGCAGTTGAATTTGTCTATTGCTTGGGCAGTGGCTAGCGTTGCCTTAATAGTTTTTCAGTTAACCTTATGGTTGGTACAATACCTTACCCAGAACATATTTTTTACCAGTGCTATATTTAGCTTGCTAGTTAGTATAGTCACTTGGCCCTTGGTGTATTTGTCGTTGAACTATTTTATAAAAAAATACTAAAAATTTATAAAAAATACTCAAACAATGTCAGCTATCTTGGTATACGTAGCCACGCCTATATTTGAATAAAACCTTATTAACCCCCTGATAACTCTGAGCATATAATGAAAATTATTCTGGCTTCTACCTCCCCGCGCCGTCAACAATTATTAACCTTGGCAGATATTGATTTTGTCACCCAAGCGGTTGAAGTTGATGAAAGTGTACTACCTGATGAGACACCGCAGGATTATATTGTGCGCATGGTGCAAGCCAAAGCCGCTGCTGCTGGACAGAACCTAACTGACCTCTATGAGACAGGGGAGCGTCATTATTTGGTCATCACCTCTGATACTATTGGGGTGCTTGCCGATGGTCTATCTATTTTGGTAAAACCAAAGGACAAGGCGGATGCCTTTGCTATGTGGCAAAAGATGTCAAATACACAGCATGCGGTTTGGACAGCGGTACAGTTAACTGTTTTTGATAACCAAGCCAATCGTCTTTGTAGTGAACATATTTTAGAGAAAACAGAGGTTACTTTTGTTGAATTAGACGAGCCTGCTATGGAAGCTTATTGGGCCAGTGGTGAAC
>JAHHUJ010000086.1 GCA_020024075.1 Psychrobacter sp. | reverse complement strand
ATTAAGTCTTATACATCTTAGCCAATATAGGGGCCAATATATATAACAATTTGTAGGATTTAATTAACAGATTTTATTCCCTATTTAGGCCAGTTAATCCATCCCCTATCAACTCTACTAAACCAAAAAGAGTATTTAAACAAATAAAAGTATTGAATAACTTTTTTTTGATGTCAGCATGCTACAAATAAACATCTCTTCTCAAACGACCCTTATATTGCGTGACCAACCCAATTAGGTCAAGCCGTTGCCGTGAATAAAGGGTCATAAATTTTTTCACAATTTGTTGATTTTAACCTAGAATTTTTATTTTTCGTCGCTAGTAGCACTGATATTGTTTTTTATTTTAAGCCAATTCAGTACTATTTTAAGTCAATCAACTTCTATTTTAAGCCAATTCAGTACATTTAAGACAATTTAGTACTAAATAGTAATTTCTGGCCAAAAAAAAGACAACCGATGGTTGTCTTTTTTTAGCAGTATCATCTTTTTAGATGATTCACACTTTTTGTAGGTCAAAGCCTACAATAAATTATTCAGCTGATTCGATTTGTTCAGCTTGTGGACCTTTTTGACCTTGACCTAAAACAAAAGTCACTTTTTGGCCTTCAGCTAAAGTTTTGAAACCACTACCTTGAATAGCACTGTAATGAGCAAATACGTCTTGACCGCCATCGTCTTGTGCGATGAAACCAAAACCTTTAGCTTCGTTGAACCACTTAACAGTACCTTGTACACGTTCTGACATAACTTTTCCTAATATAAAATTAATTTAACTATAGTCATGGTGCTTTTAACAGACTTGCTCTACTCTAGGTGGGTAGATAACGAGTCGGTAGAAAACGTAAATCGAGTAGTATTGATTAGAATGTTGACTAATCATCACTCTAATAAATAGCCACTTACGTTACATTCCTACGATTAAATGCAGTCATGTTTGAATCAGTAGCTGTGCTATTCATTCAAAAAGTAACTTACTTACTAATGAGTAGTATAACAGCTTTAAACCGCTTGTCCTAACAATATCTGAAGTTTTGGTTAGATTGTTGTAAAAAATGTAAATTACAACTAACCAATTGGCTTAGAAAATACTAATACAAAGACACATAAAGCAAAGAAGGTCGTTGCGAATGATTGGCTGAAAGCTATATATGGCTTAGGAATCACCAGCTCTTCAGGACTAGCAGGTAGCCCAGAGCGTTTCAATAAGCGGCTGCCATACACCCAGCCGGATATAGCATAGATACAGTAAGCGGCAGGAACCGCCATCTCAATAGACTTAAAGTCTAACCCGTAAACCACAGCGATAGAGACAAACAGCCAGAGAGTATCAACTAACGAGCTCACCTGAAAAAATTTTGATTTTGGCAGTTTACCCTCAGTTTTTTTTAGCATCTGCCCCTCTATCCAGATTAGCATTGCCACCCCTGCACTTAGCGCAATATAAATTGAGGAAGGATTAATATTAGCAAGCCACTGGGTATCCATAATCTTAGTCGGTCCTTTTTTTTGTGTTCTGTTATTTCGGTTTTTGGTATTCACTACTACTGAGTACTATTAGCCACTATCAAGCATTAGGTACTATCAAGCATTAGATACTATCAAGCATTAGATACTATCAAGCATTAGATACTATATAGCGCTTTTTTTGACTGCTTCAAGGGGCATCGCTCTAACATCAAAGGATTTAGTATCAAAAAAAGCCCATGCGTCTAAGACACATGAGCTTTAATCAATGAGAGCTCTGCTAACCTCATCACAGCTTAACACATAAGCTGTGATGACTGTTATACACGCTTAGCTAGCACTTATAACTCATAACTAACATTAGTTCTTTTCTTTATCGATAATTTTGTTACCACCAATCCAAGGCATCATAGCACGTAGCTTAGCGCCTGTTTTCTCGATTTCATGGTCAGCGTTATTACGACGACGAGCGGTCATTGAAGGATAGTTAGTAGCACCTTCGTTGATGAACATCTTCGCATATTCGCCCGACTGAATACGTTTTAGAGCATTGCGCATCGCTTCACGTGACTGCTCGTTGATAACCTCAGGACCCGTTACGTACTCACCATATTCAGCGTTGTTACTGATTGAGTAGTTCATATCAGCGATACCGCCTTCATACATTAAGTCTACGATAAGCTTCAGCTCATGTAAGCACTCAAAGTAAGCCATTTCTGGAGCATAACCAGCTTCTGTTAGGGTTTCAAAGCCCATTTTAACCAGCTCTACTGCACCACCACAAAGTACGGCTTGCTCACCAAATAAGTCAGTTTCAGTTTCATCTTTGAAAGTGGTTTCGATGATGCCTGAACGACCACCGCCAACACCGGCTGCGTATGATAAAGCCACTTGTTTCGCTTGGCCAGATGAATCTTGGAATATTGCGATTAGATCTGGAATACCACCACCTTTAGTGAACTCTGAACGAACCGTATGACCTGGCGCTTTTGGAGCAACCATAATCACATCTAAATCTTTACGAGGTACAACTTGGTTGTAATGAATAGCAAAACCATGAGCGAACGCTAAAGTTGCGCCTTCTTTAATATTTGGCTCAATAACGTCTTCGTATAACGCTTTTTGGAACTCGTCTGGCGTTAAGATCATAACGACGTCAGCTGATTGAACCGCTTCGGCTACTTCGGCTACTTTTAGACCCGCATTTTCAGCTTTTTTCCAAGAGCCTGAACCTTTGCGTAAACCAACCACAACCTCAACGCCAGAATCTTTTAGGTTAAGCGCATGGGCGTGACCTTGCGAACCATAACCAATGATGGCTACTTTTTTTCCCTGAATGATTGATAAGTCACAATCTTTATCATAATAAACGTTCATACTTTTATCCTTTATAAATACTTTCAAATAAGGTTGAAAATAGGGTTTGTGTTGAAGTCCAACTTTTAATTATCTTAACTGTTCACTCTAATTACTGTTAAGTTCAAGTTCAACGTCTGCGGCCCAAACCTCTTGAGCCAACAGACGCCTAATGTATTGCTTAATATATAACCATTGAAGCAAGTTTGCTGCTAAACACTTAGCGTGCGCTCCCCGCGAAGAATACCAATGACCCCAGAGCGAACTACCTCTAAGATACGGTCACGGCCGATAACTTCGATAAACCCGTCAAGCTTAGCCTCATCACCAACAATTTGAAGGGTGTAAATGCTTGAAGTGACATCCACGATTTGAGCTCGGAATATATCTGCACTGCGCTTAACTTCCGCTCTAGCACTACCGGTAGCCCGTACTTTAATTAACATCAATTCACGTTCTACATGAGCATTGCCTGTTAAGTCGATTACTTTAACCACTTCTATTAGCTTGTGCAAATGCTTAGTAATTTGTTCAATTTTGTCGGCGCTGGCGTTGGTGGTCAAAGTCAAACGCGAAATCGTTTCGTCTTCGGTAGGGGCTACGTTTAGAGTTTCAATATTGTAGCCACGCTGTGAAAACAATCCAACCAAACGTGATAGCGACCCAGCTTCGTTTTCCATTAGTACAGAGATTAAGTGTTGCATTAGGTACGCTCCCCCTTAGATAACCACATATCGCGCATAGACTGTCCTGCAACTTGCATTGGATAGACATGCTCATCAGGATCAATTAGGACATCGATAAAGACCAGCTTATCTTTCATCGCCATTGCTTCTGCCAACTGTTCCTCTAATTTATCTGGATCAGTAATTTGAATCCCTTTATGCCCATAGCTTTCAGCTAGCTTAATAAAGTCAGGTAACGACTCCATGTAAGAAGAGGCATGACGACCTTCATACAGCATATCTTGCCACTGACTAACCATACCTAACTGTGCATTATTTAAGTTTAATATTTTAACTGGCAAATTATACTGTAAACAGGTTGATAGCTCTTGAATATTCATCTGAATCGACCCTTCACCGGTGATACAGACCACATCACGCTCAGGCTCTACCAATTTGGCGGCCATTGCATACGGCAAACCAACACCCATAGTTCCTAAACCACCTGAGTTCAACCACTGGCGCGGCTCATTGTACTTGTAATAAAGTGCAGCAAACATTTGGTGCTGACCCACGTCACTGGTAATAATGGCATTACCATTGGTCACTTCATATAACTTTTCTACCACAGACTGCGGCTTCATACCATTGTCAGTACTGGTGTCATAACGTAGACCATGACGCTTACGCCATTCATTAATCTGTGACCACCAGTCTAGTAAGGCAGGTTGATCCAATTGTCTGTCATCACCCTCAAGCAGCTGAAGCATATCCGTTAATACTGACTTCACATCGCCTACGATTGGAATATCGGCATTAATGGTTTTTGAAATTGAAGCAGGGTCAATGTCGATATGAATGATGGTAGCATTCGGACAGAACTTCTTCACATCATTGGTTACGCGGTCATCAAAACGTGCACCCACTGCCAAAATAACATCAGCATGGTGCATGGTCATGTTGGCTTCATAAGTACCATGCATACCTAGCATACCCACGAACTGACGATCAGAGCCTGGGAAAGCCCCTAATCCCATTAGCGTATTGGTAACAGGTAAATTCAATTGACGTGCCAGCTTGGTTAACTCTTCATGAGCATTACCTAAGATTACACCGCCACCTGAATATAAAATTGGACGCTTGGCTGCTAATAAAGTTTCAATCGCTTTTTTTATCTGACCACTATGGCCTTTTACTGAAGGCTGATAAGAGCGCAGATTTACTGACTCTGGATAATTGTATTCAAACTTCTCGTGCGGCGCAGTGGTGTCTTTTGGAATATCAATAACAACTGGACCTGGGCGGCCAGACTGAGCGATATAGAATGCTTTTTTGATAATTTCAGGAATTTCACTGGCATGACGTACCTGGAAACTGTGTTTAACGATAGGACGAGAAACCCCAACCATGTCTGTTTCTTGGAAGGCATCGTCACCAATTAGGTACTTCGGTACCTGACCTGAAATAACAACCATTGGAATTGAATCCATAAACGCAGTAGCGATGGCGGTTACAGTATTGGTTGCACCAGGACCTGATGTCGCTAGTACCACGCCCGTTTTGCCAGTGCGACGTGAATAGGCATCTGCCATGTGACCCGCCGCTTGTTCATGACGTACTAAAATATGCTCAATAGCGTCTTGTTTAAAGATAGCATCATAAATATGTAGGACGGCACCACCTGGATAACCAAAAATATACTCGACGCCCTCGTCAATTAATGACTGGACAAGCATTTCACCGCCAGAGAGCATGATTGGCCCATCGCCATTTTCTAAAAGTTCACGCTTTTTACCAAAATTAATGGCAGCGTGTGCGGTTTGGGTATGCCCTGTCATATTAGGGCTTTGGGTTGTTTGAGTCACTGTCATCACCTATTTTATTGCGGGATGTGATAAGGCTTTTGTCATAAAATTTGCTGGTCAGCAAAGCATACTCATTGTATGCGCCTAATACTTTAAATAGTGTGTTAAAAGATTGTTGACTGACTTTTAACTCTATTCAAACTTTCATTTTATTCATAATTTACAGCTCATATCCATAAAATTAAATAACCCTACAGACACGACAAAAAATACCAACAGGCATTAGCCATGTGATATGGGAACTTAAAAATACGGTGACGAAACGACGCTTAACAAAGCAATGTCTTATTAGACAAATAAGAGCATTTTTAAGAATTTAACAAGATTGGTGTGCTATTGACTCAAAGTTGCAAGGTTAACTGCCACTATTGAAACATACAAATCGGGTTAAAGAGTATACAAAATTATACTCATCAAACTGAAGCCATCATAAGGCTATGACTGCTATTCAGAATGATTACTTAGTCGCTGTAGACCGATAAGTCCCTGAACTAATAACAGTAAAACTAAACTGTCTAATTCATCACATCAAAAGAAGCCACCCTAAAGCGAATGGTAATCCAACAATAGTTGCTACTTTTTAGTTAACTAACTCGATAGAGAAGGTTAACCGACTAATCATATTTCTATAATCCGTTGTTTTGCTAGTTATGTCAACTAAATTTAATTAATACGACACCATACCTAAATTAATCAATTGAAATTTAATGCTAAATGTTCAGGCATAAAAAAACCCAAGAGCAAATTACTCTTGGGTTTTAGGGTAAGCCACTACTACTGACGGACTAAACGACTTGGCTGCGGCAATAAGATACTATCGCTAACTCGGCAAGGATTAATATCAATACCACCACGACGAGTATACCAAGCACGAACCATTAACTTCGCAGGGTTATATCTTTGGCTTAGATCGGCAAATATTTGCTCCACACACTGCTCATGAAAGCCGTTGTGCTGACGGAAACTAAGAATATAGGTTAATAACTTTGCTTCATCAATGTCCTGAGACGTGGTGATGTCTATTGCTAAAGTGCCCCAGTCTGGCTGATTGGTTACCGGACAATTACTACGCAGTAGATTTGAGTACAGTTGATACTCTGTCTCTGCTTGATCATGCGATGGCTTAGAATCGGCATCATCTGCTAGTAGCGTAGCATCGGGATGCTCAACTAGCTCAACTTTGCCTTGTAAGTTATCTAATGCCTGATCAATACATTTGCCTTGAGGATGAGCAATTAAAAATCCTGAGTTAGCATCTTTGCCAGAACTAATGGCATCAAGCTCAAATAGCGAGACTTCAACGTCAGCTCCAACACAAGCGGTCAAATCTTTTGCTATGGTTTGCTGTACTGCTTGCCAGCTCTCAAACTCAGTAAAGTTTAGGCTATTTAGATACAGCTTAAGCGACTTGGACTCAACGATATTGGGCGAGCTGGCAGGTATGGCAAAGCGGGCAATCGCCATCTGTGAAATCCCTTGAGAATTCAACCAAGACACTTCAAAGGCATGCCACCAGTCCACTCCAAGCTGTAACTTATCATCTTGCCAATTAATGTCATTGCGGCCCATTGCGCGTGGGATTGCATACAAGGTATCTGGTTGATAAGTTTTTGGGTAGCTGGTGCTCTCCCCTAATACACCATGAATACTCATAAGTCAGTCCTATTTTCAATATAAAATTAAAGTATTACAGTCTCAAGCGTGAGCCGTTATCCAATAGACGATAAGCAATGGCATAAAAAATCACACAGAATATAAATATTGCGGTCATTGAGTACCAAACATTCACATCAGAATAACCCAAGATACCGTAGCGGAATGAGTTAACCATATAAACAATCGGGTTCAATAACGAAATGTTTTGCCAAAATGGAGATAAGTTCTCTAGTGAATAAAACACCCCGCCCAAGTAAGTCAATGGGGTCAATACAAAGCTTGGAATAATCGAGATATCATCAAAGGAGCGGGCAAATACGGCGTTAATAAAGCCGCCCAATGAGAATAAAATGGAGGTTCCCAATACCGTAAATACCATAACAAAGAAGTGTTCGATACCTAACTCAGTAAAGAACTGAGCCACAATAGACACAATAATCGCAATCATAAGCCCCCGAAATACGCCGCCCCCAATATAGCCAATCAATATGGAGTGCTTAGAGACCGGAGACACCAAAAGCTCTTCAATACTAGAGGTGAACTTGGCACTAAAGAAGCTTGAGACCACGTTAGAGTAACTGTTGGTAATCACCGACATCATAATTAGACCCGGCACAATGAACTGCATATAAGGTACACCGCCCATTTCTCCCACACGTGAGCCGATCATTTTACCAAAGATAATAAAATACAAACTCATGGTAATTACGGGAGGCAGCAGGGTTTGTGGCCAAATACGTAAAATACGACGAATTTCTTTTATCAAGATAGTACGAAAGGCAACCCACTTTTGTGCAAAAGTTAAGCCATCATTATTTGGTGCGTTATTAATGGATTGTTTGTTGATATTGCTCATAGTCCAGCCTCCTTCATACTATCTTTGCTTTGGACACCTTGTTCTACCAGACGCATAAATAGTTCTTCCAAGCGGTTGGCTTTATTGCGCATACTTGATACTTCAATGCCTTGCTGTGTTAATTGTTGGAACACCCCGTTCAATGACTCGCCTTCCGTTAGAGTAATCTCAAGAGTTTGATTATCAGGCTGAGAATAAGAGGTGATACCACTAATAGCCACTTCACCAGACACAGGTTGTTTGAAATCTAATATAAAGGTTTCAATTGACAGCTGGGTTAGTAGCTCTTTCATTTCGGTATTAATACGAATCTCACCATGATCTAAAATGGCGATATACCGGCAAAGCTGCTCTGCTTCTTCCAAGTAATGAGTGGTCAGAATAATGGTAGTTTTTTCTTCTTCATTAATTTGCTGCATGAACTCCCACATTGAGCGGCGTAGCTCAATGTGGGAGTTCATGCAGCAAATTAATGAAGAAGAAAAAACC
>JAHHUJ010000085.1 GCA_020024075.1 Psychrobacter sp. | reverse complement strand
TAAAAATGCTTGTTGCTTGATGGAGAATTAGGGTTATCAGCTATCAGCGGTCTGGTTATTAATCCCGTTATTAACACAAGCTACCTAGCGATCGCTGCTAATTTTTAGCTGACTGGCTAAGTTTGGCTGCTTAAGCTTGAGTGGCCACTTTATCCAATCCGTTGTCATTTTACCCAATCCATTGTCATTAACCGCCTAAAACCTTTATTTATTATTGACAATAAGAGGCTGGACTGGCATAATTGCTCGCTACAACAAATTCTTAGTGAACGCTATTTATTTTTAATTTCTTTGCTGTCAAAGGTGATTTATGAAACGTACATTCCAGCCAAGCGTTATCAAACGCAAGCGCACCCATGGTTTCCGTGCTCGCATGGCAACTAAAAAAGGTCGTCAAGTTTTAGCACGTCGTCGTGCAAAAGGTCGTCATCGTTTAACTGTGTAATTAATTATCCTCATTGATAGTTTTATACTTATTGATAGTTAATTACCGAAAAACTTTAGACAGACAAGTAATTCATAGATTTTTATAAAAAGCACCTAATTATTAGGTGCTTTTTTTGATTATGGCCTGCAAAAATGTGGGGCTGAGGTTAAAGCAATCCTTACTCGCTTTAGTTGTGAATTATTTGTACCAAAATTCTTGTTATTTTTATTGTATGTTGACCTATCATGACTGACTACTGTTATCCTAAAACCAAAAGATTGTTAAAGCCTGATGAGTTTAAGTCTGTATTTAATCAGCCCCTTTTTAAAATACATAATTCTCATTTTATGGCGTTTGCTTATGACTCTAAGAGTGAGCACGCCAGATTGGGTATGGCGATTACCAAAAAGAGAATTCCGAGGGCAGTGGCGAGAAATACCATCAAGCGTATTATTCGGGAACAGTTCCGTCATAAACACTCGCAGCTACCTGCTTTGGATCTGGTTTTTATTTTAAAAAAGTCTACCAAAGCCCTGAGTAATGATCAGATGCGTCAAGAGATTGATGATATTTTAGCCAAAGTAATTACCAAACAGCGTCGGAATTTGGCCACTAATTCCAAAAATAACCCGTCATAATTAAGCAACTAGCCACTTTGTGACTGCTTAATTCGGTTATAGTTAGTGATATATTGGCGATATAAGAGGAGTAGGGGATGTGGTCACGTTTTTTTTCACGCATACTACTAACCATTATTAACGGCTATCAAACTTTTATTAGTCCGCTATTACCTGCTCGCTGTCGTTATTATCCTACTTGTTCTGATTATGGTAAGACCGCTGTGCTTTGGCATGGACCGACACGGGGAGGATGGCTTGCCGTTAAGCGAATATGCCGCTGCCATCCTTTAGGAGGTCACGGTATCGACTTTGTGCCTCTTCCTTTATACAAAATGATTTTTACCGCATTACCAGAGTCTATTGTTTCACGTGAAACAATAGTAATGGAACGTGGAGTATATAAAGACCGAAGCAGTTATACAGCGGCTATTAATAATAAGTTTACTCAACCGATAATAAAACATACCCTTGATGAGCTAAAATTAGATAAAAATAAGGGGTACAAAAGTTAGGATTGATTAGCCCATTATTTTTGTCTTCTTATTACTGCTAAAGGCTAAAAACATCGCTTCTATATCATTTGTGATGGTTTTTTAGTAAAATAGTCCCCATTTTGTAAATATTTTAAGGGTAGGGTGGCAACACAGATGACAATACACTCACAATAGTTGCCAGAAAAGTAAAGGGTTTACTGTACGCTTGTTTTTAGTAAATACCTGATAAATAAGCCAACCCTTTTTTATTTAAAAATTTCATTTAGAGTTGTTTAGGACAATCTTATGCAAAAGATACTACGGGTGCTCATCATCATTGCGATGTTGATTACCGCATATTTGTTGGTGCTAGCTTGGCAAAGAGATTATGCCAATGTGCCAGCCACATCAGCAGACGCAGTAACCCCTTCTGTATCCACTTCTAACACGGGTGCTGATATTCCTACTAGTACCGGTGACAGTGATATACCTGCAGCAACCGCATCAGCAGTAACCGATGTACCGTCTAGCGAAGTGGATGGTGAGACAGCCAATGCCAAACAAGGTGACCTAATCGATGTCACTACTGATCTCTATCAAATCAAAATTGATCCTGTCGGCGGCGATGTTGTTTATGCCGCTTTACGTGACTATGATGCTACTTTAGATAGTGAAGCACCATTCGTTTTATTAGAAAACTCGGGCCACCGTGTGTATGTTGCTCAGTCAGGTTTGATTGGTCCTAATGGTATTGATACTGCAGCGGGACGTGCAAAATACAGCTATCAATCTGACAGCTATGTGATGCAGCCAGGCCAGAAAAAACTGCAAGTACCCTTAACTTATAAACAAGAAGATGGGGTGACCATTACCAAGACCTTCACCTTTATTGAAGGAAAATACCCCATCAGTGTTAATTACAATATTAACAACACTAGCGGTAAAGATTGGAATGGTCAGCTGTTTGCGCAGTTAAAGCGTGACAGCAGCAAAGACCCTGGTATGTCAGATAAAGGGGCACTGAGCATGGCCACCTACTTAGGTGGTGCTTGGGGTACGCCAGACAATGACTACAACAAACTTAAATTTAAAGACTTCAATGATGGCGAGTTAACAGCTGCCAGTAATGAAGGCTGGGTTGGTGTGGTACAGCATTACTTCGTATCAGCTTGGACGCCTCAGAACTTCACAGGTCACTTCTTTAGCCGTGAAAGAGAGGGGGATCACTTCATTGGTATGAACAGCCAAAACTTTGTGGTACCTGCGAACAAACAAAAAGACATCGCAGCCACTTTATATGCTGGACCAAAAGATCAAACAACGCTACTTGAAGTAGCCCCTGGGCTAAACAAAACAGTAGATTATGGCTTCTTATGGCCAATCTCAAAAATACTGTTTGCTATCTTGGAAGGCATTCACAAAGTGATAGGTAACTGGGGTTGGTCAATTATTGCCCTAACTATCTTAGTAAAAATTGTCTTAATGTGGTTCTCAAATAAGAGCTACTATTCGATGGCTAAGATGCGTGCCATTGCGCCTCGCTTACAAGCATTAAAAGAAGAGCATGGCGATGACCGTATGAAGATGTCACAAGAGATGATGGCCATCTACAAAGAAGAGCAAGTGAACCCAATGGCTGGGTGTTTGCCAATCTTGTTACAGATGCCGATCTTCCTAGCTTTATACTGGGTATTGGTAGAGAGTGTTGAGCTGCGTCACGCACCTTGGATTCTATGGATTCAAGATTTATCAGCCATGGACCCTTGGTTTATCCTACCTATGCTGATGGGGGCTTCTATGTTTGCACAGCAAATGTTTAGCCCGCAGCCTACAGATCCAATGCAAGCCAAAGTGATGAAGTTTTTGCCTATTATCTTCACTTTATTCATGCTGTTCTTCCCAGCAGGTTTGGTACTTTACTGGACTGTGAACAACTTATTTACTATGGGCCAGCAGTACATTGTGAATAAAAAAGTAGAAAGAGAGCAAAGAGAAAAAGCAGAGAGAACGGCGGCTTAAGCTAGCACTACTTTCGCTATAACTTCTCAATGACAACTTTTAAAGCACCTATATGTCACATATAGGTGCTTTTGTTTTATAGTCACGGTTAAACTAACTAACATTGAATAAAGCCCATTTAGCACCTACTATAAGACCATCTAGAGCAAACTTTATCAGAATGCCAATACAAAAATAGCAGTATAAAAAATATCATCGTGCTAACCTTTTAATCAGAGCTAATAATTAGAGCTAATGTTTATGTCAAATACTAAAACCATTGCCGCCATCGCCACTCCTTTAGGAAGGGGTGGGGTGGGTATTATTCGATTGTCCGGCCCCAAAGCTTATGCTATTGCCTGTCAGCTTACCGGCAAAGACAGCTTTACGCCGCGCCTCGCGAGCTTCTGTCGATTTTATGATGACCAGCGTAATGTGCTAGACGAAGGCTTGGTGTTGTACTTTAAAGCCCCCTATTCATTCACTGGTGAGGATGTTGTCGAACTGCAAGGTCATGGTGGCATGGTTCTGCAAAACCAGCTGTTAGCGCGTGTTTTTGAGCTTGGAGCGCATCAAGCACAGCCTGGTGAATTCTCTTATCGCGCTTTTGAAAATGACAAGTTGGACTTGCTACAAGCAGAAGCCATTGCTGATGCCATTGATGCCACCAGTGCAGCGGCTGCCAGCAGTGCTATTCGGTCGTTAACCGGGGAGTTCTCAAATAAAATCAATGACATTTTAGAGGCGTTAATTGAGCTGCGCCTGTATGTCGAGGCGTCTATTGATTTCCCTGATGAAGAAGATGTGGACTTCTTAAGTGATGGGGTGATTGAGTCCAAATTAAAGCGTATCCAACAGCGGTTAAAGACCATTTTAGCCACCGCTCAGCAAGGCCAATTACTACGCGACGGGGTGCATGTGGTCTTAGCAGGACGTCCCAATGCTGGTAAGTCTAGCTTACTAAATAGCTTGGCGGGTCAAGAGCGGGCCATTGTCACCGATGTGGCAGGAACCACTCGAGACACCTTACAAGAAACCATTGTACTCAATGGGTTGACCATTCATTTGACTGATACTGCCGGTTTACGCGATACCATCGATGAGGTGGAGCGTATTGGTATAGAACGGGCGCGCACTGCCATCAATCAAGCAGATTTACTGCTATTGGTACATGACCTATCAACACAGGCCAACCCTTTAGAGTTAGCGGCAGAGCTGTTTGGCAAAAAAGAGGATGGTAGCCCTAATTATGACCCCTCTAAGCTGCTACTGATTGGCAATAAACGAGATATTGTGCAGCAAGCGCAGCCTGAGAAAATGGCTGATAAAGTCGAAGTAGCTGGTTATGAACAAGTGAATGTTTCATGTGAAACATCAGAGGGCATTGAGACTTTAATTGAGACTTTATGCGATAAGGTAGGTTTCCACCCACCTGAGAACAGCTTGATTGCCCGTACTAGACATTTAGACGCTTTACGTAGAACCCAGCAGCATCTACAAGAAGCTCAAGTGCAATTGGTGGACTATCAAGCGGGAGAGTTGGTGGCAGAGAGTTTGCGCCAAGGTCAATATAGCCTTGGTGAAATCACTGGTGAATTTAGTGCGGATGATTTATTGGGACGTATATTTGGCAGCTTCTGTATTGGTAAGTAGCTGTGTTGTTTTTATGACTTTGTTGTTTTTAACAACTTTTATAGGCTTGCGCTTATATCGCTAATAAATTTTATGTTAATGGAAAGAAACTATGCAGTGTCCATATTGTAATGCGGATGATACTAAGGTTATTGATTCAAGACTGGCTGCAGAAGGCGCTCAAGTTCGCCGTCGCCGTCAGTGTAATCAATGTCAGGAGCGCTTCACTACCTTTGAGGTGGTAGAAGTGGTTATGCCTCGTATTATTAAATCTAGTGGGCGAATTGAGCCCTATGATTCCCAAAAGCTAAGGCGCTCTATTCAGTTGCCACTCCAAAAAAGACCGGTGACTTTGGATGAACAAGAAGCAATGATTAGCCGTATCGAGAAGCGCATTCGTCAATTGGGAGAGCGTGAAATCAGCAGTAAATCACTGGGTGAAGTGGTGATGAGTGAATTAAAAGAGCTCGATGATGTGGCCTATGTGCGATTTGCCAGTGTTTATAGAGACTTCCAAGATATAGAAGCCTTCCGTCAAGAATTACAAAATATCAAGCCTACAGAAGCTAAGTAACCACATAAAAGTAACCACATAAAAGCTTAAGGAAAATCACAGTTTCAGGTCACTTAATCGGTCACTTAAGCATGACTTATACGCTGTATTTCGATTGAGCTTAATTCTAATTGATAAAAAATATTCGATTAAATAGGGTCCATAGTTATGCCTTCCAAGTCTGCAAAATCTGTCACTGTTTCTAAGCCTTCTACCTCTGCCAAAAAGGATGGTTATAGCAACAATTTAGCACCTATCGATTTAGTACCTATCAAAGGTATTGAAGAAGCTGAAACGCAAGACTTTTATTACATGAATTTGGCGATAGAAGAGGCCAAAAAAGGGATGTATAGCACTCGTCCTAATCCTGCAGTAGGTTGTGTGATAGTTAAGAATGGTTTAATTATAGGTTCTGGATTTCACCCTAAGGCAGGGCAGCCTCACGCAGAAATATTTGCTTTAAGGAATTCTACACAATCAGTGGAGGGTGCAACGGCTTATGTGACCCTAGAGCCTTGCAGTCATACTGGAAAAACACCCCCTTGTGCCGAAGCATTAATCAATTCTGGCGTCAGTAGAGTAGTCATAGCAGGCCTAGATCCTAACCCCAAAGTAGCGGGTCGAGGAGTAACTATGCTATTAGAGGCGGGTATAAGCGTGACAATAGGCGTCTGCACTGAGCAGGCAGAGCAGCTGAATCTGGGATTTTTGAAATCTATGCGACATAAAATGCCTTATGTCAGACTAAAGATTGCCAGTAGCTTAGATGGTAAAACCGCAATGGCCTCTGGGGAGTCTAAGTGGATTACAGGCTCAGCAGCACGTGAGGATGTACAGAAGCTGCGGGCCATGAGTGGCGCTATTATCACTGGCAGTCAGACCATTATTGAGGACAATCCTAGCCTAAATGTGCGCTCAAATCAGTTGGGTGTTCCATTAGATAAGGTGCCACAGCCTAGGATTGTGGTGCTAGATAGAAGACAAAGACTAGATAAAGCACAGTATAAGGTCTTTGAGGCCCCTGATACTTTATTATGGACTGAACCGGATTTAAGCCATTTATTACACAAGTTGGTTACTGAGTACCAAGTACACGATGTGCTGGTTGAAGCCGGCTCTCAGGTATCTGGAAGCTTTATAGAAGCTGGTCTGGTGGATGAATTAATAGTATATCAAGCCCCTTGTGTGTTGGGGCACAGTGCTAAGCCTATGCTCACTCTTGATATTGAAAATTTGTGCTGTCAACGCCGTTTTCAGTTAATGGACTGTGCTCAAGTTGGCACTGATCTTAAGCTTGTTTATAGAGCAAACCAAGCATAGTTTAGTGAACTTTTGTTTGGTTTTAACAGGTAGGGTATTAATAGGACGTTAATAGGGTATTAAATAGTCGAAGTGCTCTATGCTATAAATTAGACGCATAATTAGGGAATATAACGGTCTAGGTGGATATGAGTGTTTAAAGTTATCCACAATTTACAAAATTTATCCCCGCAATAAGATAGCGTTTGCTGATGTTCCACATGAAACTGTGGATTAATTATGTTTCACATGGAACTTGCTTACAGGTTTGTTTCGCTGAAAGTCATGAAAATCAAGGGTTCCACGTGGAACTGTGAGTAAGGTGGATAAGGTTGTGGTTTTATACAAGGCTGTGGATAACTATACGTCTCCCCACCTTTATTTACACTGGATGCAGTAGTTTTCAAAAGTTATCCACAGGCAGTATTTGTTTGATTGTGTTCAAAATAGGCTGTTTAAAATAGGCTGCTTATTGTTGTGGAAAGTCTTTTGGGTTTTTAAACGTTTTTATTTAAAGTTAAATAAATTGGAGTAAGCATGTTTACAGGTATTATCGAAAGCACAGGTACTTTGAAATCTATTACAGAGGTAGGCGGTGATGTGCGCTTAGTAATTGAGTCGGATGATTTAGACTTTAGTGATGTCAAGCTAGGCGACTCTATCGCCAGCAATGGTATTTGCCTAACTGTGGTTGATAGGGATAACAATAGTTATGCAGTTGATGTTTCACGTGAAACTCTAGCCAAAACTGCCATGGGGAATTGGCAGCAAGGCGATACCTTAAATTTAGAAAAAGCGATGTTACCTACCACTCGTTTTGGTGGTCACATGGTATCGGGTCACGTGGATGGGGTAGGCAGCATTGAAGTGATGACTGAAGATGCGCGTTCTATTTATATAGAAATCGCCATTCCTGAGGCGTTAAAGAAATATGCAGCAACCAAAGGTTCAATCACCGTGGATGGGATCAGCTTGACCACTAACTTGGTCAAAGATAATATTGTTTGCCTAAATATTATTCCACACACCGCCGAGGTGACTAATATTGGTCGCCACTGGAAAGTGGGTGCTCCGGTGAATATCGAAGTAGATTTGATTGCGCGTTATCTTGAGCGTCTGACCAGTGTGGCTGCTGAATAAGTCAGCTAGGATATATACCCTTACAGAGCGCTATGACTTGTAAATTAGTTTAATGATTTTATCTGCTATTAATTGGTCAGCGCAAATCAAAGCCCTTCTTATCGCTTAGGAGGGCTTTGTTTATTATTAATATTTGGGGTGATTACCTTTGGGCCAGCTTTTATGGCCAGTTTGTTCTATTACCCTTTAAGCTGACCCAATTAAGCTAATACAGGTTAAGCCAATACAATTAAGCCAATACAATTAAGC
>JAHHUJ010000084.1 GCA_020024075.1 Psychrobacter sp. | reverse complement strand
ATAATATCAGCTTACCACCTAACGAGTTTGAGCAAACAGATGCCAACGGGTTACATTACGCAAAAGCACTATTCACCAATACGCTAGACTGGAATGCGCATCCTTACTTCAAAACTATCGAGGGTATGCAAGTCTCCGCACATCTTTTTATTGAACGCAGTGGACAAGTGACTCAATTGGTTAACTTTAAGGATAGAGCTTGGCATGCAGGACGCTCGAGCTACTTAGGAGTGCCAGAATGTAACGATTATAGTATTGGCATTGAGTTAGAGGGTTCGGATTTTCGACCTTTTAATGACGCACAGTATGACGCTTTAAGTGAAGTTGTCGTGGCAATTTATAAAGCTTATCCTAAAACTCGTCGCCATTTAACGGGTCATAGTGATATCGCTCCAAACCGAAAAACCGACCCCGGTGTCTACTTTGAATGGGCTAGATTACGGTCGATGGTTAGCAAATTAATGTTAGTAAGTTGATGATTGAATAAGTCAATTCACAATAATCTCACCACTAGCCACTATCGTAGCGTGACGTTAATGCTATAATTTGCCATCTTTTTACTGAATAACAGATAGAATAACGTATGGCAAAAAGCAAACTGTTTCGCTCAACGATGATTGTCAGCTCAATGACTATGCTGTCCCGTATTTTGGGATTAGTACGTGATATGGTGCTCATGAGCGTGTTTGGCGCAGGCGGACTAATGGATGCGTTCTTAGTCGCCTTTAAAATACCAAATTTTTTGCGCCGTTTGTTTGCCGAAGGTGCGTTTAGTCAAGCGTTTGTACCTGTATTGTCTGAATATAAGGAACGCTTTACCTTGCAAGAGGTTCAGATTCTAATCAGTCGTACTTCTGGTGCGCTATTGCTGATACTGTCATTACTTACCGTCGTGGTTATAATTGCCGCCCCTTGGGTCATTCATATATTTGCCCCCGGTTTTGCCGATGAGCCAGAAAAGTTTAATACAGCCAGTGAATTACTACGTTTGACCTTCCCGTATCTATTGTTTATTTCAATGACCGCCTTTGCTGGTAGCATATTGCAAAGTTATGGACGCTTTGCCGCTCCTGCTGTAGCACCCGTACTATTAAATCTATGTATGATTAGCGGCGCATTGATTTTTGCGCCCATGTTTAGCACACCCATCATGGCGCTTGGCTATGCAGTTGCCATTGCAGGCTTACTACAGTTTTGTATTCAATTGCCCCAGCTTTGGCAGCAAAAGCTATTGGTTGCTCCCAAGATCGACTTTCAACATGAAGGGGTAAAGCGTATTCTAAAGCTGATGTTGCCCGCTATCTTTGGTGTATCGGTCACTCAGATTAATCTATTACTTAATACGGTACTTGCCTCGTTTATGATTAGTGGCTCCGTATCTTGGCTATATGCTGCTGAACGTTTAAGTGAATTGCCTTTAGGTCTTATTGGCGTAGCGATTGGTACGGTAATTCTGCCAAGTCTATCAGCCAGTGAAGCTAAAAAGGATGATGTTACTTTTCGTAAGACGCTCGATTGGGCGGCAAGGCTCATTATCTTAGTCGGACTACCAGCAGCGTGCGCCTTATTTGTCCTGTCTGACGTCATGATGCAATCGCTATTTATGCGTGGTGAATTTACGCTGCGAGATGCCCAGATGAGTGGTGTCGCCCTGCGTAGTTTATCGGGGGGTATATTAGGCTTTATGCTCATAAAAATATTTGCGCCTGCTTTTTTTGCAAGACAAGATACCAAGACCCCTGTTAAAATTGGTGTTGTCGCAGTCATCGCTAACATAGTATTGAGTCTGATGTTTGTGCTGATTTTCAAACAATTTGACATTCCTCCACATGCAGGACTGGCTCTAGCAACATCTGGCGCTTCTTTTGTCAATGCCGGGTTACTATACTACTTCTTGCATACTCGTAACTTATATCGTTTTGGTAGCCACTGGAAAAAGCTGTTCATTCAATTTGGTAGCGCAAGTGCCCTTATGGTAGCCTGTTTATATGCGATGCTACCCTACTTTCCCACTGACGCCTCACAATGGCATCGTATTGGTATACTAATCATTATTTGTATTGCTGGTGCTGGCGTATATGGCATTAGTTTGTTACTAATGGGCTTTCGTCCGCATCAACTAAGACATGGCTAAATAAGCGTATCAAACGGTTAGTTTTAACAATTGCTAAAGAACAATCTTAATTATTAAAATCTAGGGACTATTATGCAAGTATTATATATTCACCCAGACAACCCACAACCCAGACTCATTGAGCAAGTAGTTAATGCCCTTGAGCAAGACAAATTGGTTATTTATCCTACAGATACTAGCTATGCCTTTGGTTGCAAGATTGGCTCCAAAGATGCGCTAAAAAAGCTACGATTGATAAGGGAGTTAGACGACAGTCATCAATTTACGCTACTCTGCCGAGACTTAAGTGAAATTGCCACCTATGCCATCGTTGACAATCAACAATTTAAGTTATTGAAGGCCAATACACCGGCGTCCATCACTTATATCCTCCCTGCGACCAAAGATGTTCCTAAAAAATTAGCGCACCCTAAGAAAAAAACTATTGGTATTCGCGTACCAAGCAATCCTATTGCTGTACAAATACTTGAAAAGATGGAAACACCTATTCTAACCAGCTCACTTATCCTACCAGATAATGACATTGTACTGGATGATCCGTTTGAGATTGAGGAAATACTATCCAATCAAGTCGATTTACTGGTGAATGCGGGCATAAAGACAACGAAGCAAACCACCGTGATAGATATGACTGAAAAAACGCCTATCATTATTCGTCAAGGTGACGCTGAAGTAGAAGGTTTGTTTTAATCATACTTTTTCTATAAAGTATCTTATTTTTGTTAGAATTGGCAAACTCCTACTTATAGCTTCTATACTTATGTTACTCGATAGCCAAATCTATAGATTTGGCATCATCACAATATAATTTTAATGAATAAAAAAACCCCAGTCAAAAGACTGAGGTTTTTTTATGATAACAACTTATAGCATGATTGAAAACTAGTCGCGATCAACCAGTTCAACATAAGCCATAGGTGCATTATCACCGTCACGATTACCACATTTAATAATGCGTAGGTAACCACCTGGACGGTTTTGATAACGTGGTGCTAAAGTACCGAATAACTTACCAACCATATCTTTGTTACGCATACGGCTGAATGCCAAACGGCGGTTAGCAACACTGTCTTCTTTTGCCAAAGTAATCAAAGGCTCAGCCACACGGCGAAGCTCTTTTGCTTTAGGCAATGTTGTTTTAATCAATTCATGTTCAAACAACGAGTTTGCCATGTTTTGAAACATAGCCTTACGATGGCTGCCGGTGCGACCCAGCTTAACTCCACTCTTACGATGTCGCATGGTCAAATATCCTTAATAGTTTAACGGCTACGGTAAGAAAAACGATCATCAACACGTAGATCCGCTGGTGGCCAGTTTTCTAGGCGCATATCCAGTTCAAGACCTTTAGACGCTAATACGTCTTTAATTTCGGTTAATGATTTCTTACCAAGGTTTGGTGTTTTAAGCAGTTCAGTTTCTGAACGCTGAACCAAATCGCCGATATAGTAAATGTTTTCAGCTTTTAAACAGTTGGCTGAGCGAACCGTTAGTTCAAGGTCATCTACTGGGCGTAATAGCACAGGATCAACCTCTTCTTTCTCTTTCACAGGCTCTGGCGCTTCTTCTGCTTCTAAATCTACAAAAATAGAGATTTGTTGCTGCAAAATAGTTGCTGCTTTGCGAATTGCTTCTTCAGGATCGATCGTACCATTGGTTTCTAATTCAATGATTAGACGGTCTAAATCCGTACGCTGTTCAACACGAGCGTTTTCAACTTGGTAAGCCACACGTGAAACTGGGCTAAAGCTAGCATCCAATTTCAAGCGACCAATGGCCTTCGTGTCACCATCTTCACGGCGAAGGTTGGCAGGCTCATAACCACGGCCCATAACCACACGTAAGCGCATTTTTAGATGACCACGATCACCTAGCGTACCTAGAACCAAATCAGGGTTAACAATCTCAACGTTATGTGGCAGTTCTATATCTGCCGCAGTGATAATGCCTGGACCTTTTTTGTCTAGTGTCAAAAACACTTCATTTTGATCGTGCATAGTAATCGCAAGACCTTTTAGATTTAACAATAAATCTAGAACGTCTTCTTGCAGACCTTCAAGAGTTGAATATTCGTGATCCACCCCTTCAATTTCTGCTTCAATTACCGCTGCACCAGGTAACGAAGATAAAAGAATGCGACGAAGGGCATTACCTAGGGTATGCCCAAAGCCGCGTTCTAACGGCTCGAGCGTGACTTTTGCGTTGGTTTCATCAACCGCATCCACATTAATGGCATTAGGGGTCAGAAACTCAGTAGCATTTAGCATCATATTGTCACCTCGATTAGTTAATCAAATTATTGTTAGCGATTATTTAGAATACAATTCAACGATTAAGCTTTCGGTGATTTCTGCAGGTAGATCAATACGATCTGGAGCTTGCTTAAATGTACCTTGCATTTTGCTATGATCAACGTCTAACCACTCAGGGATACCACGTTGGGTAGCAAGTTCAATAGCATTCTTAATACGTAACTGTTCTTTCGCTTTTTCATGAATAGCGATTACATCGCCATCTTGAACTTGGATAGATGGAATATTCACACGAACAAACTCATCACGACCTGCTTTTTTAAGCATAATCGCACGGTGGCTTACTAACTGACGTGCTTCAGCACGAGTTGAGCCAAAGCCCATACGATATACTACGTTATCTAAACGACGCTCTAGCATTTGCAATAGGTGTTCACCAGTTGCGCCACGAGCACGGGCAGATTCTTTATAGTAGTTAGCGAATTGACGCTCTAAAACGCCATACATACGCTTAACTTTTTGCTTCTCACGCAACTGTAGCGAGTATTCAGAAGCTTTATTACGAGTGTTGCCATGTTGGCCAGGCACGCGACCTGCTTTTTTAGTTTTAACGTCATAAGGCTTCACACCTGATTTTAATTGTAAATCAGTACCTTCACGACGCGACAACTTTAATTTTGGACCTATATAACGGGCCATGCTTGTGTCTCCTTGAGTTACGTCTTAATAGTAACTTGTAACGGTAATTTCGTCTTAATACACACACCGTATAATTTGCTATAAATAAAGCAAAAAATACGGCAACAATAGTTTATACGCGACGCTTTTTAGGCGGACGGCAACCGTTGTGTGGGATTGGGGTTACATCAGATATGCTGTTAATTTTATAACCTAATGCACCTAAGGCTCTTACCGCAGACTCACGACCCGGTCCTGGACCTTTAACCAGAACATCGACATTTTTTACACCATAAGTTTCTTGAGCTGCTTTACCAGCAACTTCAGCGGCAACCTGGGCTGCAAATGGTGTAGATTTACGTGAACCACGGAAGCCTTGTCCACCTGAGGTGGCCCAAGCCAATGCATTACCTTGACGATCAGTAATCGTTACAATGGTGTTATTAAAAGACGCATGAATGTGGGCTACGCCCTCGGATACCGAACGACGTGCCGTTTTTTTACGACCACGGGTGTCTTTTGCCATCTTTTAGCTTCCTAAGTTAATTATCTTTTAATTGAACGAATCGGACCCTTACGAGTACGAGCGTTATTCTTCGTGTTTTGACCTCTTACAGGTAAGTTACGACGATGGCGGATGCCACGGTAACAACCTAAGTCGACCAAACGCTTGATATTCATTGAAACTTCACGACGTAGGTCACCCTCTGTCATGTAGTTACCAACTTCTGCACGGATAGCATCAAGCTGTGCGTCATCTAATTGACTCACTTTAGTAGTAGGTTCGATACCAACCGCTGCTAAGATCTTCTGAGCGGTAGTACGACCAATACCAAAGATATAAGTCAATGAAATCACTGCATGCTTGTTATCCGGGATGTTGACGCCGGCAATACGAGCCATTGATTTCTCTCCAGTTATGAAAAATGAGTCTTTATTATATAAAAAATATATTCAGACTTATGTTTCAGATTTTGCCATTTACTTAACATTGCAACTGGGATTAAAGTTATAACACCAAAAAACAAAGTAAGTAAACGACGGCAAGTGGCGGATGATAGCTCATCCGCCCTAAATTTTCAAGTCTAATTCGTTATCTGTATTATAAATTACTCTAAAATACAAAAATTAACAATTAACCTTGACGCTGTTTATGACGTGGTTCTGCTTTACAGATAACGTGTACTTTACCTTTACGGCGAACTACTTTACAGCTACCACAAATTTTCTTAACAGATGCTTGAACTTTCATAATTTTCTCCTATTGAACAGACCTATTCAAAAGCTTTAAATATAAATTAAAACTATCTGATTAGAGTCTGGTCATGATACTGATGTGTCATTAAGTGAGCCTGTAGCTGTGAAATGAAATCCATAACCACGACTACCATAATTAAAAGTGATGTCCCACCTAGGTGGAATGGTATGCCAAATGAAGACTGTAGTAGCATCGGCATTAAACAAATCACGGTCATATAAATCGCCCCGATAAAGGTAAGACGGTTTAATACATGATCTAGATAACGCTGGGTTTGTAAACCAGGTCTGATACCTGGGATATAAGCACCACTACGCTTCAAGTTCTCTGCCACTTCTCTTGGGCTAAACACTAGCGCGGTATAGAAGTAACAGAAGAAAATAATCATTGCACCAAATAAGACCAAATATAATGGCTGACCCGGTGCCAGAACCAATGACATGGTTTGTAAAAATTGCTGCCATGCACTAGGATCGGCAGAGTTACCTACCCATTGTCCTAAACTTGCAGGGAACATCAACAATGCACTTGCGAAAATAGCTGGGATAACCCCGGCCATATTAATTTTCAGCGGTAAGTGAGATTGTTGATTTGCATAAATTTTACGACCTAGCTGCTGCTTTTGCGCATAGTTTACAGGGATACGACGTTGTGCTCTTTCAATAAACACAATACCCGCTGTCACTGCAATACCTAATACCGCAAATACCAACAGTACAATCAGACTTTGCGGATCGTTTTTCACCATCTCAAAAGACTGACCTAACATACTAGGCACACTGGCCACAATGCTTGCAAAAATAAGCATTGAAATACCATTGCCCACACCGCGTTCTGTAATTTGCTCACCAAGCCACATCAAGAACATGGCGCCTGCTACAAGGGAGCTTACAGCAGGTATATAAAATGTTAATCCTGAAGACAATGTCAGGTTTTGACTGATTAATCCAGTACACATAAAGATGGCTTGGATGGATGCCAAAAAGAGAGTCCCTTGCCGTGTATATTTATTCAATTTACGACGACCAGACTCTCCTTCTTTTTTCAAAGCTTCTAATGACGGCAGTACAGCCGACATCATCTGTACAATAATTGAAGCTGAGATATATGGCATGATACCTAAAGCCATAATTGACATTCTCTCTAAAGCACCACCTGAGAACATATTGAACATACTCAAAATGGTGTTTTCGTTTCGAGAGAATAAATCAGCTAGACTAACTGGATTAATACCAGGAACTGGAATGTGTGAACCTAAACGGTAAACAACCAGCGCCCCCATCAAAAACAACAAGCGACTCCATAGCTCATCATACTTACGAATAAAGACAAGCGGATTCATCGGAATTGCAGAGGTAGGCACAGATTGCTTCGCCATTTAAATTACTCCTGAGTTTCCTCAACTGTGCCACCAGCAGCTTCAATAGCAGCTTTAGCACCTTTGGTCACTTTAACACCTTTAAATGTATAAGCTTTAGTAATCTCGCCAGATAAGATGATACGCGCACGTTTCATGTCATGACGGATAATGTTAGCTTCTTTTAAAGTTTCAACGCTTACTACATCGCCATCGATCTTATTAAGTTCAGATAGACGTACTTCAGCAGTAGTCATAGCCATTTGACTGGTAAAACCAAACTTAGGTACACGACGGAATAAAGGCATTTGACCACCTTCAAAACCTGTACGAATGCTTGATCCAGAACGTGATTTTTGACCTTTAACACCACGGCCACCAGTTTTGCCTAGGCCAGAACCGATACCACGACCTTTACGGTGTGCAGTCTTTTTGGCGCCTATACCTGGTGATAATTCGTTTAATTTAAGTCCCATTACGCTTCCTCCACTTTAACCATGTAGTTGACGCGATTTACCATGCCACGAGTAGAAGGTGTATCTTCAACCTCTACAGTATGACCGATACGGCGTAGACCCAAACCTTTTAAAGACGCTTTATGGCTCTTGAGGCGATGGGCACCTGATTTTAATTGTGTTACTTTCATTGATTTCATTAAAGCTCACCTACTTCATTAGCCCAATATTTCGTCTACAGATTTGCCACGTTTGGCAGCCGTCTTCTCAGG